>NZ_JBSWXD010000224.1:0-7786 GCF_056160425.1 Micromonospora sp. ABR4_055 | reverse complement strand
CCAGATAACCGGCTATGTCTCGTGGGCTCGGAGATGTGGAGAAGAGACAGGGCCCGGACCGACCGCACCGGCGCGGAACCGGACGAGATGATCGCTCACAGTGGTCGACCGGGGTGGTGCACAGTCCGAAACGGGGCTGGCACATCGACCGCACATACCGTAACGTGACGGCTCACACACCGCGCGCATCAGCGGATATCGGCTCATGCGAATGCCTCAGCATCCTCCCTCCCCGGCGTCCGTCGCCACCCGACCGGAGGTTCGACGTGGATTTCGTCATCACCAGGAGCTACCAGGGCACCACGGTACGACTCGCCTTGCACGGTGAACTTGACCTCGCCACAGCCGGCGAGGTCCGCGACGCGGTCACCGCGTTGCTCGCCCGGTCCGCACCCGAGCGGATCGTGCTGGACCTCACGTGCGTCAGCTTCATCGACTCGACCGGGATCGGCAGCCTGGTCGCCTGTCACCAGGCTGCCGGGGTCAGCGGCAGCCGCCTCGAGCTGGAGAACATCAGCAGCTTCACCCGACGGCAGCTGTGGGCGACCGGGCTACTCGGACTGTTCGGCTTCCCCGCCGACCACGCGACGCCGACCGACCTGCCGGTGGGGCGCTGACCGTACGGTCACAGCACCCGGCCCAGTTGGGTGTGCCGGCTGCGCCGCGACTGCCGACTGGCCCACCGGGCCTCCACGACCCGCAGGTAGCAGGCGGTCAGCGGACCCGGGTGGTACGTGGTGGCGGCGAAACCCCACTGGGAGGCCAGGCTCTCCCCCCGACGGAGGAGGTTGTCCACATCGTGCAGGGTGAGCCGCAACCGCCGTACCGCCGTACCGATCACCGCACGGCGCACCGGCACGGCACGCCGGGCCTCGATGTCGGCGACGTCGACGTGCTCGCCGAACTGGTAGCCGACGATGCGGATCACCTCATCGGCGGAGACCGGTTCGCGGCCGGCGGCGGTCAGGCGTACCGCGGTGTCGGCGAAGCAGCGCAGCTCGGTCAGCGGGAACCCGCTACGACTCAACTGGTCGACAACCGTCACGAAGGCCCCCTCGACCACCCCGAACAGGGCGATCGGGTCCAGGCCGGCGCCCCGGCGCTCCAACCGGTGGATGAGCCAGGACTGGCCGAGGACGCAGGCCCGCAGGTGGTGTCCCTCAAGCGTGGTCAGCAACTAGCCCTCCCCGGTCGGCATCCGTCCCGAATCCGGACGGAGCGCCCACGCCAGCCGGGTGATGGAGCTATCCACCGTCCGGCCACCAAAACCGACCAAACGTTACCGCGTACCGTACGTCGAGCCGAACTCCGGGGCGACGACGGCACCTACCAACTGTTTGATTGATTAGTCACGCAACTGCCCTGTCGCCGGGTCAGCGTAGCGAGACCCGGCACGGGGCACCGAGCGGGATCGGACGACTCAGGAGCACTGGTCGGGACACCGGATCCGGCCGTCAACTGGGCGATGCCGCAACGGTCTGGCAGGATGGGTACGCATGTGCGGACTTGCGGGTGAGCTGCGCCGCGACGGTTCCCGCGCCGACATCGGCGCGGTGGAGCGGATGGCGGCTACAATGAGTGACCGGGGGCCCGACGACGGAGGCTCCTGGTCACACGGAAGTGTGGCCTTCGGACACCGGCGCCTGAAGATCATCGACCTGTCGGCGGCCAGCAACCAGCCGATCGTCGACTCCGCCGCCGGCCTGACCGGCGTCTTCAACGGCTGCATCTACAACTACCGGGAGCTGCGCGAGCAACTGCAGGCACGGGGCCACAGGTTCTTCTCGTCGGGCGACAGCGAGGTCGTCGTCAAAGCCTACGCCGAGTGGGGCGTCGACTTCGTCGACCATCTGGTCGGCATGTTCGCTGTCGCGATCACCGAGCGCGACAGCGGCCGGTTGGTCCTGGCCCGCGACCGGCTCGGCATCAAGCCGCTGTACGTCGACGAGCGCTCCGGCGTGGTCCGGTTCGCCAGCACCCTGCCGGCGCTGCTGGCCGGCGGCGGGGTGGACACCGGCATCGATCCGGTGGCACTCGCCCACTACCTCAGCTTCCACAGTGTTGTCCCCGCGCCGCGGACGATCCTCAACGGCATCCGCAAGCTGCCACCGGCCACCGTCCGGGTCTACCAGCCCGACGGCCGGGTGGACGAGCGCCGCTACTGGGATCCGCCGTTCGGCCGGGACCCCCGCCGCGCCGACTGGTCGGAGCAGGACTGGCAGGACGCTCTGCTCGAATCGTTGACCACCGCGGTGCAGCGCCGGATGGTCGCCGACGTGCCGGTCGGCGTCCTGCTCTCCGGTGGGCTCGACTCCTCGCTGGTCGTGGCACTGCTGGCCGAGCAGGGTCAGCGTGATCTGGCCACCTTCTCGATCGGCTTCGACGCAGTCGGTGGGCGGGAAGGCGACGAGTTCGTCTACTCCGACCTGGTGGCGCAGCGGTTCGACACCGACCATCATCAGATCCGGGTGGCCGCCCGGGACCTGGTGCCGCCGCTGGAGGCCGCCGTCGCGGCGATGAGCGAACCCATGGTCAGTCACGACTGCGTCGCGTTCTACCTACTCAGTCAGGAAGTCGCCAAACACCTCAAGGTGGTGCAGTCCGGCCAGGGTGCCGACGAGATCCTCGGCGGGTACCACTGGTACCCGCCGCTGGCCCGCGTCGGCCGTGACCAGGCGCTGGACACCTACGCCACGGCCTTTTTCGACCGCGACGCCGCCGGTCTCGCCCAGGTGCTGAACCCGGAGTACCTCGCCGTCGGTGATCCCGCCCGTGAGTTCGCCGCCGCCCACCTGGGCCGCGCCGGCGCGCAGGACGCGGTCGACGCGGGGTTGCGGATCGACACCACGGTGATGCTCGTGGACGATCCGGTGAAGCGGGTCGACAACATGACCATGGCGCACGGCCTGGAGGCCCGCGTGCCCTTCCTCGACCACGAGTTCGTCGAGCTCGCCGCCACCTGCCCGCCCGAGCTCAAGCTGGCCCAGGGCGGCAAGGGGGTACTCAAGGAGATCGGCCGTCGGGTGCTGCCCTGGGAGGTGATCGACCGGCCGAAGGGGTACTTCCCGGTACCCGGGCTGACCCACCTGGAGGGCAAGCTGCTCGACCGGGTCCGCGACGCCCTGCACGCGCCGCCGGCCCGTCAACGCGGGCTGTTCCGCGACGGGTACGTCGACGGGCTGCTGCGCGACCCGAACGCCGAACTCACCCCGCTGCGGGGCAACAAGTTGTGGCAACTCGGACTGCTGGAGATGTGGCTGCAGAACCATGGCATTGACTGACGACACGAGCGCCCCCCGCCCCGACTCCCCCGCCCCCCGGCGGGAACGGATCGGCCCTGGAGGCGACCCGGTCGTCCCGGGCGATCCGCCGGCCAAGCCCACCGACAGCGCCGACGTCATCCTGGAGTGCGGCTGGGGCCGGCTGGTCTTCGGTCAGACGTTCGCCGACCCCTCCGACGTCGCCGACGTGCTGCGTTCGGAAGCCGCCGGGTCCCGCGACATCTGCATCTACCTGCCCGACCCGCACGTGCTGGTGTCGCGGCTGCCGGACGAGCTGTTCATCGACCCGTCGCTGACCTTCCGGCTGGACCTCACCCAGGTGCGCGAACCACAGCCACCGGAGCCGGGGCTGCGGATCCGGCCGCTACGCGACGATTCCGACGCCGACGCGGTCAACCGGATATACGCCCACAACGGGATGGTCACCGCCCCGGTCGACATTCTGGTCGACAACGCCACGACCGAACGCTTCGTGCACCTGGTCGCCGAAAACGTCACCGGTCAGGTCGTCGGCACCATCACCGGCATCGACCATGTGGCGGTCTTCGACGACCCGGACAACGGCTCCAGCCTATGGTGCCTGACCGTTGACCCGCTGCACGCGCCACCCGGCACCGGCCAGGCGCTGCTGCTGGAGCTCGCCGGCCGGCTCGCCGACCGCGGCCGGGTCTACGTCGACCTGTCCGTGCTGGCGGAGAACGACGGCGCGATCCGCCTCTACGAACGGCTCGGATTCGAACGCACACCGACGCTGTGCGTCAAACGCAAGAACCCGATCAACGAACGGCTTTTCCTGGCCAGCATGCCGGACGGCTACGACGAGCTGAACCCGTACGCCCGGATCGTCGCCGACGAGGCGATGCGCCGCGGCATCCGGGTCGAGGTCATCGACGCGTCCTGGGGCGAGCTGCGGCTGACCAACGGCGCCCGCAGCATCGTCACCCGCGAGTCGCTGTCCGAGCTGACCTCGGCGGTGGCGATGAGCCGGTGCGACGACAAGCGGGTGACCCGGCGGGTGCTGCTCGACGCCGGGTTGGCCGTACCGCACGGCCGAACCGCCACCGGCGACGCCGACGACGAGGCGTTCCTCGCCAAGGTCGGTGAGGTGGTGGTCAAACCGGCCCGCGGCGAACAGGGCACCGGGATCACCGTCGGCGTCACCGACCCGACCGCCTTACGGGCCGCCGTCGACCTGGCCCGCAGGCACTGCCCGCAGGTGCTGATCGAACAGCGGCACCAGGGGGAGGACCTGCGGGTCCTGGTGATCGACCACGAGGTAGTGGCCGCTGCGGTCCGCCGCCCGGCGGCGGTGACCGGCGACGGCGTACACACGGTGGCCGAGCTGATCCGGCGACACAGCCGGCGGCGGGCCGCGGCCACCGGCGGCGAGTCGAAGATCCCGCTGGACGACCTGACCCGTGAAGTGGTCACCGAGGCCGGGCACGCGATGGACGACGTGCTGCCGACCGGCGAGGTGCTGACCGTGCGGCGGACCGCGAACCTGCACACCGGCGGGACGATCCACGACGTCACCGACCGGCTGCACGCCGAGCTGGCCGCGGCGTGCGTGGCCGCCACCCGGGCGCTGGCCATTCCGGTGGCCGGGATGGACCTGCTGGTGACCGCTCCTGATCAGCCCGACCATGTCTTCATCGAAGCCAACGAACGGCCCGGACTGGCCAACCACGAGCCGCAGCCGACCGCGGAACGCTTCATCGACCTGCTGTTCCCCGGCACCAGCGCGCAGCAGCGGCGGTGGAGCCCGCCCGGACCCGGCGGGGCGCCGGCAACGCCGTGATCGGCGGCGGTACGGTCTTGGCATGCCGGCCGACCCGAACCTCCCCGCCCCCCTGAAACTGGACCTCGACTACCTGCAGCAGGTGATGCTGGAGCTGCTGGACATCCCCAGCCCGTCCGGCCGCACCGACCACGTGCAGCAGTACGTCGGGGAACGGCTGTCCGCTCTCGGCATCCCGTTCACGGTCACCCGGCGGGGCGCGCTCAGCGCCTCGCTGTGCGGGCCGCGGACCACCGGCGCGGACCGGGCGATCGTGGTGCACACCGACACGATCGGCGGCATGGTCAAACGGTTGAAGGAGAACGGCCGGCTGGAGCTCAAGCAGATCGGCACCCACAGCGCCCGGTTCGCCGAAGGCGCCCACGTGCGGGTATACACCGACAGCCTGGACCGGGTGATCACCGGCCAGGTGCTGCCGTTGAAGGCCAGCGGCCACCGCTACAACGACGGCGTCGACCTGCAGGGTGTCGGCTGGGAGCAGGTCGAGGTGCGGGTCGACGAACCGGTCACCGACATCGCCGGGCTCCGCGCGCTCGGCATCGACGTCGGCGACTTCGTGGCGATGCTGCCGGCACCGACGATCACGCCCAGCGGCTACGTCAAGTCCCGCCATCTGGATGACAAGGCGGGGGTGGCGGCGGTGCTGACCGCGGTGAAGGCGATGGTTGACGCCGGCCAGCAGCCGCCGGTCACCGCCCACCTGCTGATCACCTGCACCGAAGAGGTCGGGCACGGCGCCAGCCACGGGCTCGACCCGGACGTGGCCGAGATCGTCTCGGTCGACGCCGCAGTGGTGGCCCCCGGCCAGCAGTCCCGGGAGGACGCCGCGACCCTGGCGATGGGCGACGGTGTCGGCCCGTTCGACTACCACCTGACGCGCAAGCTGGCCGGCCTGGCCGTCGATCACGACGTGGACCTGGTCCGCGACGTGTTCGACTACTACCGGTCGGACGTGGCGGCGGCGGTCGAGGCCGGCGCGCACGCCCGGGTGGCGCTGCTCGGCTTCGGGGTGGACGCCACCCACGGTCACGAACGCACCCACCTGGAGGGGCTGCGGCACCTCACCCAACTGCTCTGCCTCTATCTGCAGAGTGAGCTGGTGTTCCCGGAGTGGGACGCCGAACCGGACGGTGACCTGGCCGACTTCCCGTCGCTGGCGGTGCAGCCGGCGCAGGAGGAGGGGCCCCGGGAAGGGCCGATCGGGGTGGCCTGACACCCCCGGGCGGCGAGCGGCCTCAGCGCCGGTCGCCAAGCAGGGTGGCCAGCACCGCCGGGTCGCTGGCCGACGCGGCCTGGGCCCACGCCTCGTACTGCACCGAGGCGTCCAGGCCGGACGAGGCGGCGACCCGGACGCTCTGCTTGACGTGGCGTACCAAATGCGGATCCAGGTCGGCGTAGCGGTGCGCGGCGGCCAACGCGGCGGCCAGCGGATCGTCGACCACGTCGAGCACCAGGCCGAGCTCGTGGGCCCGGGCGGCGTCGAGCATCGCGCCGTCCAGCAGGATCTGCATGGCCCGCTGCGGGCCGAGCGCGTCGACCAGGAAATAGGTGCAGCCGCCGCCGGGGTGCAGGCCGATCCGGGTGAACGTCGCCCCGAACCGGGCGCGGGGGCCGGCGATCCGCTGGTCGCAGCACATCGCCAGGTTGAGGCCGGCACCCACCGCAGGTCCCTGCACTGCGGCGATGGTCACCAGGTCCAGGTCGCGCACCGCGAGGAAGCTGCGGTAGATGTCCTCCAGGTCGCGGCGGGTCTGGCTGACCGGCCGGACCGGGCCGCCGAAGATCTCGTCGAGGTGGGCACCCGAACAGAACGCGGTGCCGGCGCCGGTGACGACCAGGACCCGGGCGTCGCGGTCAGCGGCGACGCGCGACACCGCCTCGGCCAGCTCCCGCTTCATCACGGCGCCGATCGCGTTGCGCCGGTCGGTATCGTCGAGGGTCAGCACCCGCACGCCCGGATGGTCGGCGGTACGCAACGATACGGTCTGCATGTCAACTCCCGATCCGGTCGGTCACGGTCCACCGCCACAGGTCGCCGCCGTCGGCGACCACCATGCCCAGGGTATGGGACGCCACGCGGGTGGCGACCGGCTCGTCGCGCCAGGCGAGCAACCGGCCGGTGCAGCGGGTGTTCCCGGGTGACGCCCACCGCGCCGTGCAGTTGGTGCGCCAGCCGGGCCACCGTGGTGGCGGCCCGGCCGAGGACCACCCGGGCGGCGGCGACCCGGCTCGCCGCGTAGTCGCCGCCCCAGGCGGCCAAGGCGCCGCGCAGCGCCGCCCGGCTCTGCTCCCGCTCCCCCGCCATGGTCGCCACCGCGTGCGCCACCGCCTGCTGGGCCAGCAGCGGCCGACCGAACTGGGTGCAGACCCGGACGTGTTCGATCGTCAACTGACAGGTCCGTTCGACGGCGCCGAACAGCGCGGCGGCCCGCAGCAGCGACTCCCGGCACCGCACGTCGGCGACGTGCGGTGCGGTCATCGCCACCCGTAGCGGTACGCAGCCCCGCAGGGCGACCCAGTCCCGGGGTTCGCCGGTGAGGTTGGTACCCGGGGTGACGTGCAGCCCGTCGGCGCCCGGGTCGACCCGGGCCAACACCAACCACCGGCCGGCCGTCTTCCGCCTCGCCGCTCTCTGGTGGTGTGCCGTGAGGTATTTTCCACCCACAAAGGGACCCCCATCCACCACCGCAGAAACCCCCCCCACCTT
>NZ_JBSWXD010000223.1:0-7903 GCF_056160425.1 Micromonospora sp. ABR4_055 | reverse complement strand
AACCGCCCACCCCCCCCCCCCCCCCCCCCCCCCCCCCCCCCCCCCCCCCCCCCCCCCTCTTCCTGCCCCCACACCCCCCGCCCCGCAGGACCAGCAGGTCAGAAGCCGCGGGCGAGCCGATGGTACGCCTGGCTCCAGCGCAGCTCGGCGGCGAACCGCCGGACCGTCGTGTCGGCGTCGATGACCGCCAGTTCAGTGCCGGTCATCTCGGCCAGATCGTGCAACTCGTCCACCCCGACGGCCTGGGAGAGGACGGTGTGGTGCGGGCCGCCGGCGGTCAGCCACGCCTCGGCCGACGTCGGCAGGTCCGGCTCGGGGCGCCACACCGCCCGGGCCACCGGCAACTTCGGCAACGGCTGTGCCGGCGGCACGACCTCTATCTCGTTGGCCACCAGGCGGAACCGTTCGCCCAGGTCGACCATGCCGAGCACGACGGCCCGGCCGGGTGCGGCGTCGAAGACCAACCGGACCGGGTCCTCCCGGCCGCCGATGCTCAGCGGGTGAATCTCACACGACGGGGTGTCGGCGGCGATGCTCGGGCAGACCTCCAGCATGTGCGCGCCGAGGATGAGCTCCTGACCAAGGGTCAGGTCGTACGTGTAGTCCTCCATGAACGACGTACCACCGGAGGTGCCGACGGACATCGCCTTGAGGGTGCGCACCAGTACGGCGGTCTTCCAGTCGCCTTCACCGCCGAAGCCGTAGCCGTCGGCCATCAGCCGCTGCACCGCCAGACCGGGCAGCTGCCGCAGCCCGCCCAGGTCCTCGAAGTTGGTGGTGAAGGCCCGGAAGCCGCCCTCGGTCAGGAAGCCGCGCAGGCCCAGCTCGATGCGTGCGGCGTAGCGCAGCGAGTCGTGCCGGTCGCCGCCGGCCCGCAGCGCCGGGTCCACCCGGTACCGCTGCTCGTACTCGTCTACCAGCACCTTGACGTCGGGGTCCGGCACCGCGTCGACCGCCTCGACGAGTTCGTTCACCCCGTACGTGTTGACCGAGACTCCGAACCGGACCTGCGCCTCTACCTTGTCGCCTTCGGTGACCGCGACGTTGCGCATGTTGTCGCCGAACCGGGCCAGCTTCAGTGAGCGCAGTTCGGTGTGGCCGATCGCGGCCCGCGCCCAGCCGGCGATCCGGCCGACGACCCGGGGGTCGCTGACGTGGCCGGCGACGGTCTTGCGGGCCACCCCGAGCCGGGTCTGCACGTAGCCGAACTCGCGGTCGCCGTGCGCGGCCTGGTTCAGGTTCATGAAATCCATGTCGATCTCGGCCCACGGCAACTCAACGTTCGCCTGGGTGTGCAGGTGCAGCAGCGGCTTGCGCAGCGCGTCCAGGCCGGAGATCCACATCTTCGCCGGGGAGAACGTGTGCATCCAGGCGACCACCCCGACCACGCCGGGTTCGGCGTTGGCGGCAAGGCAGACCCGCAGGATCTCCTCCGGGCTGGTCAGCACCGGCTTCCAGATGATCTTGACCGGCAGCCCGTCGGCGGCGTCCAACCGCCGGGCGATCTCCTGGGACTGCTCGGCCACCTGCTGCAACGTCTCCGGACCGTACAGCCCCTGGCTGCCGGTCAGGAACCACACCTGCGCCGACCGCATCGATGCCTCCATCACCACGGATCCCCCCTGTGCCCCACTTCTCGGTCCCATCTGGACAATCTCTGCCGGCCGCGGTTCACCGCTGGCCGTACACGTTCTGGTAGCGCTCGTACAGCGCGTCGACCGCTGCCTGCGGCAGCGGCTCGACCGGACCGAGCTGGCGGGCCAGGTGGATGGTGCGGGCCACGTCCTCACACATCACCGCCGCCTTCACCGCCGCCTTCGCGGTCGCGCCGATGGTGAACGGGCCGTGCTGGCGCATCAGCACCGCCGGTGACCGGTGTCCGGTGAGCGTCGCGACGATGCCCCGGCCGATCGCGTCGGAGCCGATCAACGCGAACGGCCCGACCGGGATCTCACCGCCGAACTCGTCGGCCATCGCGGTCACCGCGCACGGGATCGGCTCGCCGCGCGCCGACCAGGCGGTGGCGTACGGGCTGTGCGTGTGCACCACCCCGCCGACGGACGGCATGTGCCGGTAGACGTACGCGTGCGCCTCGGTGTCGCTCGACGGCGCGTAGTCGCCCTCGACTAGCGCGCCGTCCAGGTCGGTGACGACCATGTGCGCCGGGGTGAGCTCGTCGTAGCTGACCCCGGACGGCTTGATCACCAGCAGGTCGGCGCCGGGCACCCGGGCCGAGACGTTGCCGCTGGTCCAGGTGACCAACCCCCAGCGGGTCAGGTGCTCGTGCAGCCGGCACACCTCGGCACGCAGCCGGGTGATCTCGGCGGAGTGGATGGCGGTTGTTGTCGTCATTATGCGGAAGCCTCCCGGTCGGAGCGGGCGAGCGCGGCGTTGCGGATGTCCCGCAGCCGGTGCATCGCCTTGTCCGCACCGGTGCCGAAATGGTCGTGCAGCAGCTGGTACTCGGCGTACAGCCGGTCGTAGCCGGCGGCGGCATCGGGGTCGGGGCGGTAGACGGCGGTCTCCACCGCGCCCATCACCCCTGCCGCGGTGACCACGTCCGGGTACGCCCCGGCGGCGACCGCCGCGTGGATCGCCGAGCCGAGCGCCGGCGCCTGGTCGGAGCTGGCCACGCTGACCGGCCGGCGCAGCACGTCGGCGTAGATCTGCATGATCAGCTTGTTTCGTTTCAACCCGCCGGCGACCACGAACTCGGTCACCGGCAGCCCGGCCCGTTCGAACGTCTCCACGATGGTCCGGGTGCCGAACGCGGTCGCCTCGATCAGCGCCCGGTAGATCTCGTCCGGCCGGGTGGCCAGGGTCAGCCCGACGATCAGCCCGGAGAGGTGGTGGTCGACCAGGACCGACCGGTTGCCGCTGTGCCAGTCCAGGGCGACCAGCCCGTGCCCGCCGACCGGCTGGTCGGTGGCCTGCCGGGTGAGCAGCTCGTGCACGCTGAGCCCGAGGCGCGCGGCCTCGTCGTGCACCGCCGGCGGTACGCCGTTGTCGACGAACCAGGCGAAGATGTCACCGACACCGGACTGGCCGGCCTCGTAGCCGTACGCCCCGGCGGTGATGCCGCCGTCGACGACGCCGCAGATGCCGGGGACCTCGACCAGGTCGGTGCCGTTCATCACGTGGCAGGTGGAGGTGCCCATCACGGCGAGCAGCTGCCCCGGTGCGACCGCGCCGGCCGCCGGCGGGGTGACGTGCGCGTCGACGTTGCCGACGGCGACCGCGATGCCGGCCGGCAGCCCGGTCCAGCCGGCGGCCTCGGCGGTCAGCCCGCCGGCCCGGGCGCCCAGCGGCAGGATCGGATGCTCCAGCCGGGTGGCCGCGAAGTCGGCGAAGTCGGGGTGCAGCGCGGCCAGGTACGCCGGGTCCGGGTACCGGCCGTCCTGGTAGATACCCTTGTAGCCGGCGGTGCAGGCGTTTCGGGTCTCGGCGCCGCACAGCTGCCAGACGATCCAGTCGGCGGCCTCGATCCACCGCTGGGTACGGGAGTAGACCTCCGGGTCCTCCTCCAGCACCTGCAACGCCTTGGCGAACTGCCACTCGGCGGAGATCTTGCCGCCGTAGCGGCCGATCCACGGCTCGCCGCGCTGGTGGGCCAGGGCGTTGATTCGGTCGGCCTGCGGCTGCGCCGAGTGGTGCTTCCACAGCTTCGGCCAGGCGTGCGGGCGCTCGGCCAGCTCGGGCAGCTGGCACAGCGGGGTCCCGTCGGCCAGGGTCGGCAGCACGGTGCACGCGGTGAAGTCGGTGGCGATGCCGATCACCTGTGCCGGGGCCACGCCGGCGTCGGCGAGCGCCGCCGGCACGGCGTGGCGCAGCACGTCCCGGTAGTCCTCCGGTCCCTGCAACGCCCAGTCCGGCGGCAGCGGTTTGCCGCTGGTGGGCAGGGCGCGGTCGATGACGGCGTTGCGGTACTCGTGCACCGCCGAGCCGGCTTCGGCGCCGTCGGCGACCCGGACCACGACGGCCCGCCCGGACAGGGTGCCGAAGTCGATGCCGATGGTGTACTGGTCGGTGTTCACCCGTTCTCCCTGTGGTGGATTCTGGCCTGGCCACTATGGTGAGTCATCTGCGCCGCCGGGTGACCAGGCGTTGCAGAATGATGAAGGCGAACAGCAGCGCACCGATGACGATCTTCGTCCACCAGGAACTCAGCGTCCCCTGGAAGGCAATGATCGTCTGGATGAGACCGAGCACGCCCACTCCGAGCACGGTGCCGAGCAGGTAGCCGGATCCGCCGGTGAGCAGCGTGCCGCCGATCACCACCGCGGCGATCGCGTCCAGCTCCAGCCCCTGGGCGTGCAGGCTGTAGCCGGAGAGCATGTAGAAGCTGAGCAGCACGCCGCCGAGCGCCGCGCAGAACCCGCTGATGGTGTAGACGGCGATCCGGGTACGCCCGACCGGCAGCCCCATCAGCAACGCGGACTGCGGGTTGCCGCCGATGGCGTACACATTGCGGCCGAACGGTGTGTACGCGAGCACGAAGGCGGCGATCAGCACGACGACGAGCGCGATGACCACGCTGATCGAGATGAAGTAGCCGTCGCCGAAACGCAGCCGCTGCTGGGCCGCGCCGGTCCAGAACGCGTCGGTGATCGGGATCGAGTCGCTGGTGATCAGGTGGCAGAGCCCCCGGGCCAGGAACATCCCGGCCAGGGTGGCGATGAACGGCTGGATGTCGAAGAAGTGGATGATCAGGCCCATCAGCAGCCCGAGCGTGGTGCCGATGAGCAGGACCAGCGGCAGCACCACACCGGCCGGCCAGCCCTCGCGCAGCAGCACGGCGGCGCAGACGGTGGTCAGGGCGACCACCGCGCCGACCGACAGGTCGATGCCGCCGGTGAGGATCACGAAGGTCATCCCGACCGCGACGACCAGCAGGAAGGCGTTGTCGACGAAGACGTTCAGCAGGATCTGCGGCTGGGCGAACCCGGTGTAGTTGAGCGCGCCGAGGCCGTACATGGTGGCGAGCAGGGTGAGCGTGGCGAGCACCGGCAGGTGCCGTTGCTGCGGCAGGTACCGCCGAGGGCGCACGGTCGGCGTCGGCGCGGTGGCCGTCGCCTGCCGGGGGTCGCTGACGTCGATCATGCCCGTACCTCCGCCTCTGCCGGTGCCGCCGGGCCGGCCTGCTGGGGCAGCCCGCCACCGGTGCCGTCCGGTCGCTTCCCGGGCGGGGTTGCCGGCGGCCGGGCGGGCCCGCCACGGCGGGTGATCCCGGCCAGCCGGGCGCGGAACGCCGACGACTGGGCCAGGCACAGCACGATGACCACGACCGCCTTGAACAGCAGGTTCGCCTGGCTGGGGATGCCGATGGTGTAGATGGTGATGTCCAGCGCCTTGATGATCACCGCGCCGAGGACGCTGCCGGCGAGGGAGAACCGGCCGCCGGTGAGCGCGGTACCGCCGATGACGACGGCGAGGATCGCGTCGAGTTCGATCAGGTTGCCGGCGTTGTTGCCGTCGGCGCTGGAGACGTTGGAGCTGAAGATAAGCCCGGCCATGCCGGCGCACAGTCCGGCGAAGACGTACGCCAGGATGACGAGTTGCCGGGCGCGGATGCCGGCCAGTCGGCTGGCGGTCGGGTTGCCGCCGACCGACTCGACCAGCATGCCGAGCGCGCTGCGCCGGATCAGCAACGCGGCGGCGGTGACCACCGCGACGACGATGAGCACCGACACCGGCAGGGTGAACGCGTAGCCGGCACCGATCACCTTGTACGGCGCCGAGTTGACGTTGATGATCTGCCCGTCGGTGATCAGCTGGGCCAGCCCTCGGCCGGCCACCATCAGGATCAACGTGGCGATGATCGGCTGGATGCCGATCGCGGCGACCAGGGTGCCGTTCCAGAGGCCGAGCAGCACCGACAGCCCGAGCGCCAGGGCGACGGCGAACAGCACACCACCGACGCTGTTCTGGTCGGCCAGACCGCTGATGTGCAGGCAGGCGAGCGCGCCGGAGATGGCCATCACCGAGCCGACGGACAGGTCGATGCCGCCGGTGGCGATGACCACGGTCATCCCGACGGCGACCAGGACCAGTGGGGTGCTGGCCCGCAGGATGTCGATCAGCGACCCGTACAGATGTCCGTCACGAACCGTGATGGAGAAGAAGCTCGGGGTGAAGAACAGGTTGCTGACCAGCAGCACCACCAGGATCAGCACCGGCCAGAACAGCCGCTGCCGGACCAGGCCGGTCAGTCGTCGGTGCGTGTCGCTCATGCTGCCGCCTCCCCGGCGATGGTCCGCATGATCCGGTCCACGTCGACGCCCGCGCCGTTGGCGAGCTGGTCGATCATCTGCCGGTCCCGCAGTACCGCGATCTTGTGGCTGAGCCGGAGGACCTCCTCCAGCTCGGCGCTGATGAACAGCACCGCCATGCCGCCGCCGGCCAGCTCGACCACCAGGCGCTGGATCTCCGCCTTGGCGCCGACGTCGATCCCCCGGGTCGGTTCGTCGACGATGAGCAGCTTGGGTTCGGTGATCAGCCAGCGGGCCAGCAGCACCTTCTGCTGGTTGCCGCCGGACAGGTTACGGATCGGCAGCTCCGGGTCGGCCGGGCGGATCTGCAGCGCGGCGATGTACCTGGCGACCAGCTCGTCCTGGCGGCGACGCGGGATCGGTCGGGCCCACCCCCGGGCGGCCTGCATGGCGAGGACCAGATTCTCCCGTACGGTCAGGTCCTCGACCACGCCCTCGGCCCGGCGGTTCTCCGAGCAGAACGCGATGCCGTTGGCCATCCCGGTCCGCGGGCCGCGCAGCGCGGTCGGTCTGCCGGCGATGCTCAGCCGACCCCGCTCCGCACGGTCGGCGCCGAACAGCAGCCGGGCCGCCTCGGTACGCCCCGATCCGAGCAGCCCGGCGAAGCCGACCACCTCGCCGGCGTGGATGGTCAGGTCGAACGGGGCGACCGCCCCGGACCGGCCGAGTCCGGTGGCCTCCAGCACCGGCTGACCGCCCTCCAGGGTGGCCAGGTCCGGCTTGGACTCACCGTCGAGCTGCTCCAGCACGCTGAGGTCCTTGCCGATCATCTTGGCCACCAGCTCCAGCTGGCTCAGCTGCGCGACCGGCCACTCACCGATCAACCGGCCGTTGCGCAGCACGGTCATTCGGTCGGCGATCTCGTAGACCTGGTCGAGGAAGTGCGAGACGAACAGGATCGCCACCCCGGCATCCTTGAGCTGGCGGATCACCGCGAACAGCTGTTCCACCTCGGAGGCGTCCAGGCTGGAGGTCGGCTCGTCGAGGATGAGCACCTTGGCCGAGATGTCCACCGCGCGGGCGATGGCGACCATCTGCTGTACGGCGAGCGAGTGGCTGGCCAGCGGCGCCGTCACGTCGATGTCGAGGTGCAGCCGGTGCAGCAGCTCGGCCGAGCGGCGCCGCATCGTGGCCCACCTGATCGCGCCGAACCGACGGGGCTCCCGCCCGATGAAGATGTTCTCCGCCACCGACAGGTTGGGGCAGAGGTTCACCTCCTGGTAGACGGTGCTGACGCCGGCCTGCTGGGCCTGCAGCGGACCGGCGAACCGGACCTGCCGGCCGGCGAGCCGGATCTCGCCGCGGTCGATCCCGTAGACCCCGGTGAGAACCTTGATCAGAGTAGACTTGCCGGCGCCGTTCTCGCCCATCAGGGCGTGCACCTCGCCGGGGAACATCCGGAAATCGACGTCGTCGAGCGCGACGACGCCGGGGAAGGTCTTGCCGATCCCGGTCATCTCCAGGATCGGCGCCGCGTCGGTCATCCGTACCTCTCACTGCTGTCGCTGCGGTCGGCCAGCGGGGGGGGGGGGGGGGGGGGGGGGGGGGGGAGAGGAGGGGAGGGGGGGGGGGGGGGGGGGGGGGGGGGGGGGGGGGGGGGGGGGGGGGGGGGGGGGGGGGGGGGGGGGGGGGGG
>NZ_JBSWXD010000222.1:0-8166 GCF_056160425.1 Micromonospora sp. ABR4_055 | reverse complement strand
CACGGCTGGTTGGCTACGTTCGGAAGGGATAACCGCTGAAAGCATCTAAGCGGGAAGCTCGCTTCAAGATGAGGTGTCCCACCCACTTTGTAGGGTAAGGCTCCCAGTAGATGACTGGGTTGATAGGCCGGAGATGTAAGCCAGGTAACTGGTTCAGTTGACCGGTACTAATAGGCCGAGGACTTGACTTCGAAGATGTACGCGTCCACTGTGTGATTCTGGGCAAACGAACACTTGTGTGTGTTTGGTTTGTTGTTAGGGTTACGGCGGTTATGGCGGAGGGGAAACGCCCGGTTACATTCCGAACCCGGTAGCTAAGCTCTCCAGCGCCGATGGTACTGCACTCGTGAGGGTGTGGGAGAGTAGGTCACCGCCGGACATCTTTACTTGTGGGCCACCCGTACGGGTGGCCCACAAGTGTTTTCCGGGAAAGTCCGCAGACGACGGCCCCCGGACAGAAGGCACAGACCCCCGCACCGGCTGTGCCGAGAACCGCAGCGCGGACGTCAGTCCCGCTGCTGGAGGTCCATGCGCAGGTCCGCGAGCAGCGCGGCGGACTCGTCGACGGTGCGTCCCGGGAACAGAGCAACCGCGATGCTCCCGTGGTCCGCCCACCCGCAGACCGGCATCTCCTGGTCGTCGGTGGGCGTGCTGCCACACTTCATCACCCCGCCGTACGTCCCGGCCGGCACCTGGTGGACGCCGGTCACCGAACCCTCCTCATCACCGACGATCTCCAGCAGCGCGTCCAGGTCGTGCTCGGGTGACCAGAGCAGGGCGGTGCCACCGAAGATCAGGACGCTGCGGTCCGCCGCCGACGGGTCCCGGTAGACCGCGGCCGTGCTGCGGTCCAGGTCGATACCGGCGGCGAAGGCGCTGTGCAGGTAATCGGCCGTACTCCTGGCCTGTTCCCCGTCGTCGCGGACCAGCCCGGCCGCCTGGGTCGGAGCGCTCAGGCTGGCATCCTTCTGCGCGACGATGCGTAGGCCGGTCGAACCGAGCAGACCGGCGCCCAGCACACCGATCGCGGCGAGCGAGCCGATGACGGCGACGCGCCGGCCGCGCCCGGCCCGGGCACCTCGGCTGCGGCCGTCTCCGTCGCCCGGCGTCGGCTGGGCGTCCGGGGTGACGTCGAACGGTTCCTGACGGTCTTCCGGTTCCTGGTGGGCCGGCCGCCGTCCGCCGAGTATGTCGTCGACCATGCCCGACACCGTACGTCACCGGGTCCGCGCAGCGGTGGGTGTGGCCCGTCGGCCCGCCAAGTGGGCCGGGGCCGCCGGTCAGCCGCAACCGGGCCTGCGTGAATCCAGGCGCGCTGGCTCCGTAAACTCGATGGGTGACCGAAACTTCGCAACCCCATCACGACGCTGCTCCCATGTTGCCGGCCCAGTACGCTCCGGGCGAGGTCGAACAGCGGCGGTACGAGCGGTGGGTAGCCGAGGGATACTTCCGCGCCGACGCGGGTAGCGGGAAGCCGCCGTTCACCATCGTGCTGCCGCCGCCGAACGTCACGGGGTCGCTGCACGTCGGGCACGCACTCGACCACTCGATCCAGGACACGCTGATCCGACGCAAGCGGATGCAGGGCTTCGAGGCGCTCTGGCTGCCCGGCATGGACCACGCCGGGATCGCCACCCAGAACGTCGTGGAGCGGCGGCTCGCCGCCGAAGGGCTGTCCCGGCACGACCTCGGCCGGGACCAGTTCATCGACCGGGTCTGGCAGTGGAAGGCGGAGTCGGGCGGCACCATCCTCGGGCAGATGCGCCGTCTCGGGGACTCGGTCGACTGGGACCGGGAACGTTTCACGATGGATGAAGGTCTGTCCCGGGCGGTGCAGACCATCTTCAAACGGCTCTACGACGACGAGCTGATCTACCGCGCCGAGCGCATCATCAACTGGTGCCCGCGGTGCCGAACCGCCCTGTCCGACATCGAGGTGGAACACAGCGACGACGACGGCGAGCTGGTTTCCATCCGGTACGGCGAGGGCGACGCGTCGATCGTGGTGGCCACCACCCGGGTCGAGACGATGCTGGGCGACACCGCTGTGGCGGTGCACCCGGACGACGACCGCTACCGTCATCTCGTCGGCACCGAGGTTGAGCTGCCGTTGACCGGTCGGCGGATCCCGATCGTCGCGGACGCGCACGTCGATCCGACGTTCGGCACGGGCGCGGTGAAGGTGACCCCGGCGCACGACCCCAACGACTTCGAGATCGGCCAACGGCACGGGCTGCCGAGTCTGACCATCCTTGACGAGCGGGCGGTGGTCACGGCGGCCGGACCGTTCGAAGGACTCGACCGGTTCGAGGCGCGGCCGGCGATCGTCGCGGCGTTGCGGGCCGAAGGGCGGGTGGTGGCCGAGAAGCGGCCGTACGTGCACGCGGTCGGTCACTGTTCGCGGTGCCGGACCACGGTCGAGCCGCGGCTGTCGTTGCAGTGGTTCGTCCGGACCGGCCCGCTGGCGAAGGCGGCCGGGGACGCGGTGCGTGACGGTCGGACCCGGGTGGAGCCGCCGGAGCTGGCCGCACGCTACTTCGCCTGGGTCGACAACATGCACGACTGGTGCATCTCCCGGCAGCTGTGGTGGGGGCACCGGATTCCGGTCTGGTACGGCCCGGCGGGCGAGGTCGTCTGCGTCGGACCCGACGAGCAGCCGCCGGCCGGTGCCGGCTGGCGGCAGGACGAGGACGTCCTCGACACCTGGTTCTCCAGCGCGCTGTGGCCGTTCTCCACGCTCGGCTGGCCGGACCAGACCGACGACCTGCGGACCTTCTACCCGACCAGCGTGCTGGTGACCGGCTACGACATCCTGTTCTTCTGGGTGGCCCGGATGATGATGTTCGGGCTGTACGCGATGGAAGGCCGGCAGCCGTTCGACGTGGTGGCCCTGCACGGCATGGTCCGGGACCAGTTCGGCAAGAAGATGTCCAAGTCGTACGGCAACGTCGTCGACCCGCTCGACTGGATCGACCGGTTCGGTGCCGACGCAACCCGGTTCACCCTGGTCCGGGGCGCCAACCCGGGCGCCGACGTGCCGATCAGCGAGGAGTGGTGCCAGGGTTCCCGCAACTTCTGCAACAAACTGTGGAACGCCACCCGGTTCGCGCTGCTCAACGGCGCGCACCTGACCGGCGACCTGCCCGATCCGGCGGACCTGGGCATGACCGACCGGTGGATCATGTCCCGACTGCAGGAGGTGACGGCCCAGGTCGACCAGCAGTTCGAGGCGTTCGAGCTGGCCAAGGCGTGTGACACGCTCTACCACTTCGCCTGGGACGACGTCTGCGACTGGTATCTGGAGCTGAGCAAGCCGGTGCTGGGTGCCGGCGGGGGGGCCGCCGACCGGACCCGCCGGGTGCTCGGCCACGTGCTCGACCAGCTGCTGCGGCTGCTCCACCCGGTTACCCCGTTCGTCACCGACGAGTTGTGGTCGGCGCTGGCCGGGTCGGGCCAGCCGGTGGCCGGCAGTCTGATGGTGGCTTCCTGGCCGGTCGCCGATCCGGCGTGGCACGATCCGGCGGCGGAGGCGGAGCTGGCCGTGGTGCAGCGGGTGGTCACCGAGGTCCGCCGGTTCCGGTCGGATCAGGGGCTGCGGCCAACCCAACGGGTCAGCGCCCGGCTGACCGGTCTGGCCGACGCGGGCGTCGGCGGGCACGAGCCGCTGATCCGGTCGCTGACCCGGCTGGACGAACCGGCCGTCGAGTTCTCGGCCACCGCGAAGCTTGCCGTGACCGCGCAGGTCGGGGTCGAGTTCGACACCCGCGGTTCGATCGACGTGGCGGCTGAACGCGCCCGGTTGACCAAGGACCGGTCGGCGGCCAAGCGGGAAGCCGAGCAGTGTCGGGCCAAGTTGGGCAACAGCGCGTTCGTCGACAAAGCACCTGCCCCGGTGGTGGACAAGATCCGTACCCGGTTGACGGCGGCCGAGGCGGAGCTGGCCCGCATCGCCGGAGCGCTCGCCGCGCTGCCGGCCGCCGACGGTGAGCAGTCGTGACGGTACGTCGACCTGGAGCCACCGGCGGCGCGAAGCAGCGGCCGGGTGGCGAGTTCGCGCGGGTCGAGCAGGAGCTCGCCGACCGGGGCTTCACCAGGATGGTGTTCGACCTGGACCGGATCGGCCAGCTGCTGGACCTGCTGGGCAGCCCGCAGCGGGCGTACCCGTCGATCCATCTGACCGGGACCAACGGCAAGACCTCGACCGCCCGGATGATCGACTCGTTGCTGCGGGCCTTCGGGCTGCACACCGGCCGCTACACCAGTCCGCACCTGGAGACGGTGCGGGAGCGGATCAGCCTGGACGGTGAGCCGGTCAGCGAGGAGCGATTCGCCGCAGTGTACCGGGAGGTCGCGCCGTTGGCCGGCCTGGTTGACAAGCAGGCAGCGGAGCCGCTGACGTACTTCGACACGACGACGGCGCTGGCGTTCGCGACGTTCGCCGACGCCCCGGTCGACGTGGCGGTGGTGGAGGTCGGGCTGGGCGGCGCCGAGGACGCCACCAACGTGCTGTCCGCCGGTGTCTGCGTGATGACGCCGATCGGTCTGGACCACACCGAGTGGCTGGGTGACACCCTCACCGACATCGCCTGGGCCAAGGCCGGCATCGTGCACGCCGGGTCGACGGTGGTCACCGCGGTGCAGCCGGAGGAGGCGGCCGGGCCGATCCTGGACCGGTGCGCCGAGGTGGGGGCAACCATCGCCCGGGAGGGCGGCGAGTTCGGAGTGGTCCACCGCGCTGTCGCGGTCGGCGGGCAGATGCTCACGTTGCAGGGGCTCGGCGGCCGGTACGACGAGGTGTTCCTGCCGCTGCACGGGGCGCATCAGGCGCAGAACGCGGCGTTGGCGCTGGCGGCGGTGGAGGCGTTCCTCGGTGCCGGTCCGGGCCGGACGTTGGACGCCGAGCCGGTCCGGCAGGGCTTCGCCGGGGTGTCGTCACCAGGCCGGCTGGAGCGGGTACGCAGCGCGCCGACGATCCTGCTCGACGGCGCCCACAACCCGCACGGGATGGCGGCTACGGTCGCCGCGGTGCAGGAGGAGTTCGCGTTCCGGCGGCTCGTGGTGGTACTCGCCGTGCTGGCCGACAAGGACGCCGAGGCGCTGCTGGATCTGCTGGAGCCGGTGGCGGACGCGCTGGTGGTGACCGGCAACACGTCGCCGCGGGCGATGCCGGTCGGTCAGTTGGCCGGCCTCGCGGTCGAGGCGTTCGGCGTGGACCGGGTACGGGTGACCCAGCAGATGCCGGACGCGATCGAAGCGGCGGTGGAGCTGGCCGAGGCCGACCTCGACGGGGAGCTCAGCGGGGTGGGGGTCCTGATCACCGGGTCGGTGGTGACGGTGGCCGACGCACGCCGGCTGCTGACCCGGTGAGCGACGGCCCGGTGAGCGACGAATCCGTGAGCGACGACCCAGCCGGGCTGCCGCCGCGTCAGTCCGGGTTGCGCAACCCGTCGGCCGCCGCGCGCGGGCTCGGCGCGGCGACTCTCGGCCTGGAAGCGTTGGTGCTGGTGCTGGCGATCCAGCCGATCCGGATGCTGGGCGACGGCTCCGTCCCGGCGGCCATGGTGGCCAGCGCCGTCCTCGCCGTCGGCGCGGTGCTGCTCGCCGGTCTGCTGCGGCGCCGCTGGGCCTGGTACGCCGGCACCGTGCTGCAGGGGCTGGTCCTGCTCGCCGGTCTGCTGCACTGGTCGCTGCTGGTGGTGGGGGTGCTGTTCGGCATCGTCTGGGCGTACGTGTGGCACGTCCGGCGGGTCATTCTCAGCTGACCACAGCC
Source organism: Micromonospora sp. ABR4_055 (assembly GCF_056160425.1). NCBI lineage: Bacteria > Bacillati > Actinomycetota > Actinomycetes > Micromonosporales > Micromonosporaceae > Micromonospora > Micromonospora sp. ABR4_055. The sequence goes on along the minus strand of NZ_JBSWXD010000222.1, from coordinate 2,396 downwards.
GTCGCCGGGGTCACTGCGACACGTCGGCGTCGGACGTCGGCTGGTCGCGGTCACGCCACTCGATGATGGCGATGCCGTGGCCGTCCGGGTCGCGGAAAGCGGCTGCCCACAGCTCCAACCGGGCACCACGGTTGACTGCCCGGGGCGCGTAGGTGAACCGCACCCCTTTGGCCTTGAGTTCGTCGTGCATCCGTTGCAGGCCGTCGACTTCTAGGTTGAGGTGCATGAGCCGACGGTTGACCGGGGCGACCTCGGGCACCGACCGCAGCACCAGGCGGGTCTGCCCGGAGGCGAGCACTGCGTTTCCGTCACCGCCGTCGATCTCGAAGAAGCCGAGCATGTCGCGGTAGAACTCGACCGACCGGTCGAGGTCCGCGACGAGCAGGGTCAGACCGACGCCGTGAATCGGCCCGTGATCGTCGGCCGGTTCGCCGGCCAGGGTGTCGGGGCCGGCGGCGGCCAGGTCGGCGAGCGGTCCGTCCGGGTCGGGCACCGACCCGCCGTCGGGGTCGTCTGCGTCCGGGTCGGGCTGGTCGGCCAGCGCCGTCCCAGTGGCGGTCGGTGACTCGGCGCGGGCCTCGGCGGCGGCCCGGCCCCGGTCCGCTCCGGCGGTGACCGTGCCGGCCTCCGGCTCGGCGGGTGGGGAGTACGGCCGTGGCCGGGCACGGCGCGGCAGCGGCACCGGCTGCGGGTCCACCACCGTGCCGTCCACCACCTTGTGGCCGCCCGGAGACTGGCTCACCACGACGGGGTCGCCGACCTTGCCGGGGTCCTTGCCGGGGTTGCCGGGATCCTCCGGCTCGGACGGTTCGATGTCCGGGTCGAACCCTGGGGTGGCGAAGTCCGGGCGGGGGTTCTCCGCCGGGTCGCGTTGGCGCTGACGCGGATCGTCGGCCGGACCGGCGGGCTCGGCCGGATCGTCGTCGCGCAGCCCCGCACCGAGATCGGCGGTCCGGGTGGTGTCCGGGTCGAGGAACAGGTCGTCGGAGCGTCGCCGCACCCACGGCGGCTCCTCATCGACGTCGAGCAGGTCGTCGTCGAGGGTGCTGAAATCGGGCTCGTCGAACTCCGGCGGCAGGTCGGCCCGCTGCGCGGCGGCTTCGGCGTGGGTGAGCACGTCGTCCCAGATGATCCGTACGTGACGTTGGTCGTCGATGGCGACCATGATCGGCAGCGTGGCACCGGGGTCGGGCCACTTCGCCACCGGCACCCGGGGGTCGCGGACCTTGACCGACCGTGGCGGTACGCCCGGCGCGTCCACCAGGATCTGCAGTTCGCAGCGGCCGTAGGTGGAGGAGGCCGGCGGCTCGGAGACGCTGCGGACGTGGGCGATGCCAGCCACCCAGGCGCGCTCAGTGCCGGGGAACGCGGTGATCAGCACCAGGCTGACCGCGAGCACCAGCAGCGCCACGCCCAGCGCGGCGATCGCCCAGCTGGTCATGCCTGCGCCGAAGAGGATGATGAACGTGGCGAAAGTGCCCAGCACCGTGCCGATGAGCTTGCGGGCGGTGGAAACCGATCGATGGCCGTTCGCCACAGTAGACCTCCCTGCGTCAAGGCCAGGCTAGGCCGGGCCCGGCGAGGATGGAAGAGCCACGACCGGTGGCGTCGGTAGCCGCCGGTCCTCGTCCGTCCCCTGGCCCTCCATCATGACGCGCGGGGCGGCGTGGACCCACTAGGCTGGCAGCGCCAGTCCGTACCGGATCGCTCCGCAGGGGAGCGCTGCCGGTCCGTCGATAAGGAGCCAGCGTGTCCAGCCCCACCGATGTCGAACGTACCCTCGTGTTGATCAAGCCGGACGCGGTCCGGCGCGGCTTGGTCGGCGAGATCCTCGGCCGGTTCGAGCGTAAGGGACTGTACCTGGTCACCCTGCAGTCGCGCCGGATGGACGAGGACCTGGCCGGCGCGCACTACGCCGACCATGTGGACAAGCCGTTCTACCCGCCGCTGAAGGAGTTCATGACCGGCGGGCCGCTGGTCGCCCTGGTGCTCGCCGGTGACCAGGCCATCGATGTGGTCCGTGGGCTGATCGGCACCACCGACGGGCGAAAGGCGACGGCCGGCACCATTCGCGGCGACCTGGCGCTGTCCAACCGGGAGAACCTGGTGCACGCCTCGGACTCCCCGGAGAGCGCGGCCCGCGAGATCAAGCTCTGGTTCCCCGACCTGGGCTGACCCCGGTCGATCAGCCGCAGGTTGTCGGCCGGTTCGTGTGCTGGCCACCTGATTCGGGGGATCTCGCCACATTTCATCGATAGACCTCTTGGGGACACCGGACTTCCCAGGAGGATTCGATGAACCCATTCGACCGCCGTACCCTGCTGCGGGCCGGACTGGCCGGCGGCACCGGACTCGCTGGCGGCGCGCTGCTCGGCGGAGCCGGCGCGGCCGCCAGC
>NZ_JBSWXD010000221.1:0-8234 GCF_056160425.1 Micromonospora sp. ABR4_055 | reverse complement strand
TGACCGCGCTGCGCCAGCGCAGCAGCAGGACGATGGTGGCCGCCGCGCCAAGTCCGGCGGGCGTGGCGGCCAGCCAGGTGACCTCACCGGGGGCGACCACGGCCGCGCCGATCACCGCGTAGCCGACTGCGGTCGGCGCCGACGCCAGTACGCTGCCGATCAGGAACGGGGTCAGCCGGACCCCGGTGGTGCCGTAGCCGAGGCTGACCATCCCGAAGCCGCTGACCGGCAACAGCCGGACCGTCACCACGCCCAGCACGCTCTGAGTGGTGAACCACCGGTCCAGCTGGGCCAGCCGCAGCCGGACCCGACCGGTCCGGCTGGCCAGGCCGCCCGCCGGCGCCGCCGAGGTGCGGCTGGCGACGTACTCGCGGCCGAGCCAGCGGCCGACACCGAAGCCGATCAGCGCCGCCAGCGTCGCCGCTGCCAGGCTGTAGCCGGCCCCGGCCACCGGGCCGAACAGCGCACCCCAGGTCAGCGTGATGAAGGTCCGGGGCACCAGGACGGTCAGCAGCAGCGCGCCGCCCACCACGGCCAGCACCGGTGCGGCCAGGCCGAGCCGGTCCGGCAGGCCGGACAGGGCCGCCAGGTCGGGCCGGGGGATCAGCAGCACCAGCAGTCCGCAGCCGGCGATCAGCGCGAGCAGGGCCGCGAACCGGGCCACCGCCGGTTCGCGCAGCGCCTGCCACAGCCGCCTCATGCGCGGATCGCGGCCATCCGTTCGGCCCGCAGCCGGTCGGCCCACATGTCGTTGAGCGGCGGCAGACTGGCGGCACCGATCGCCCAGCGCAGCAGCAGGTCCGCCAGCGCCGGGTTGCGGGCCAGCGCCGGGCCGTGCGCGTAGGTGCCGAGGATGTTGCCCCGCCAGGCGCCCTCGCTGGTCCCGTCGTTGCCGACCCCGGCGGTGACCCGGGCCAGCGGCGAGACGCCGTTGCCGAGATGGGTGCGCCCGCCGTGGTTCTCGAAACCGCTCAGCGGCGGTACGCCGAGCCGCGGGTCGATGTCGCCGGCCAATTCGCCGACCGCCCGGCTCGGTCCCCGGTCGGACTGCAGGTCCAGTAGTTCCAGGCCGGTGCACTGGGTGCCCTTGGCGAAGAACGAGGTGCCCAGCAGCTGGTAGCCGGCGCAGACCGCGAAGATCACCGAACCCTGGTCGACGGCGCGGTGCAGCCCGGTGTCGGCCCGGAGCCGCTGGGCGGCCAGCGCCTGCGGGCCGTCCTCGCCGCCGCCGATCAGGTAGATATCCGCCGACTGCGGCACCGGCTGGTCGGAGCGGATTTCGGTGAGCTCCACCGGGATGCCGCGCTGCTGGGCCCGGCGGGCCAGGATCAGCAGGTTGCCCCGGTCGCCGTAGGTGGACAGCAGGTCAGGGTAGATCCAGACCAGGCGGAGCACGCTGGGCCCGCCGATCGACGGGCCGATGGCCGGGAACGACTCAGTTGACACGGTCCAGCTCCGCTCGGATGTCCTGGAATGCGGTGTAGTTCGCGATGACCTCCAGCCGGCCGGGCGGCACCGAGGAGATCGCCGCGTTGAGCGACGGGACGTGCAGGAACGGCACGTCGTTGACCTCCAGCCGGACGGCGAGGTCGAAGGCGCGGTCCCCGGTGATCAGCACCTGGCGACCGCGCAACGGCGAGAAGTCGACGTCGAACAGCCAGGAGGTGTCCAACCCGTCGGGGTCGCGGGCGTTGATCGACAGCAGCGTCGGCGCCTGTTCGGCCATGTCGAACGCTTCCAGCCAACTGGCCGGGTTCTTGGCCAGCAGCAGCCGGATGGTCCGCCCGTTGCGGACCACCTGCGCGTACCGGCCGGCCACCGAGGTGACCACCGCCAACCGGGACACCGCGGCCACCGGGCGTACGCCGAACTCGGCGGCCACCGCCAGCGCGGTGGCCGCGTTGCCGATGTTGACCTGGCCGGGCAGTTGCAGCGTCACCTTGTGCCAGGCGCCGGTCGGGTCGATGACGCCGTCCTCGTCGACCACCCACTCCGGTTCGGGCCGGCGCAGCGGGCAGCCGGCACACCACCACTGGTTGTCGGAGCGTTCGATCGCCGAACCGCACTCGGGGCAGACCCACGAGTCGTCGTGCCAGCGCTGCCCGGCACTGAACCAGGAGACCGAGCCGGCGGTAGCGGCCGCCCACACCACCATCGGGTCGTCGGCGTTGGCCACCACCTTGACCTCGGGATGCTCGGCCAGCGCCACCTGCCACAGCTGGGCCATCATGGCCACCTCCTTGGCCCGGTCCAGCTGGTCGCGGGAGAGGTTCAGCAGGGCGACCACCCGGGGACTGGTGGCCTCGAGCACCTGAGCCAGGTAGTGCTCGTCCACTTCGAGCACCGCGTACGGCGTGGTGCCCGCCTTGGCCAGCGCGGAGGTGTGCCCGGTCGGCATGTTCGCGCCGTACGAGTTCGTCGCGACCCGGCCGAGTACGCCGACCGCCGCCGCGGCGAGCCGGGTGGTGGTGGTCTTGCCGTTGGTGCCGGAGACCAGCGCGACGGACCGCCCGGCGGCGAGATGCGCCAGCAGCTCCGGATCGATCTTGAGGCCGATCCAACCGCCGATCACCGACCCGTCACCTCGCCCAGCGGCCCGCGACAGCGCCGCAGCGGTGCGGGACACCGAGCTTGCCACCTTCGCCCGCAAGGGCATCTTCGCGTCCGTCACGCGAGCGAGGTTACCGGACCGTGGTGGGCGTGGATCGCCGCACGGACGCGTTGGTACGGTCGACGACCGATGAGCAGCTCAATGGTCGCTACCGCGCTGCGGGCGTTGGCCGAGCTGGCACCCGCCGCACCAGAGCGGGCGTTGGACGTGACCCGCGGTGGCCAGCCGCTGCTCTGGCTCGCCGATCCGGACCGGCACCGGCGCGACGCCGCCACCGACCGGTTGGCCGCGGTCGACCTGTTGCACCGCGACGAGCGGATCCTGCGACGCGGCCTGGGTCTGGTCGTCGGCACCGTCGAACGGGACGGGGTCCGTCGCCGGGTCCGGCTGCCGTTGCTGTCCGAACCGGTCCGGTTGGAGCGTGCGCTGCGTGGTTACCGGGTGGTGTCGGCCGGTGAGTTGGAGCTGACCTCCCTGGTCACGGATCGCGCCGTGGCGGCGAACCTGGAATCGGTGCCGGGCCTGGGCCGGCCGGGACCTGACGGGCACCGCCCTGGCCGAGGTGTACCAGCCGACCGGCAGCGGCACAGCGGTGGCGGCCGGGTTGCCGGATACCGGGGCCGACGCTGCCGCGGTCGAGTCGCCGTTGCCGCTGACCGCCGCCCAGTCGGACGTGGTCCGTCGGGTCCGGCGGGAACGACTCACCGTCGTCTCGGGTCCGCCAGGCAACGGCAAGAGCCATGCGGTGGTGGCCGCCGCCCTGGACACGGTCGACCGGGGCGGCAGTGTCCTGGTGGTGACGCAGTCGCCGCACGCCGCCGACGTACTGGTTGATCTGCTGGCCCGTTACCGGGGGCCGACGCCGGTGCTGTTCGGCGACGCCGAACGAAGGGCGGAGGTCGCCGCTACTCTCGCCGCTGGTGCCGGTGCGGGTGTGCCGGCGGCGAGGGTGTACGCCGCCGAGGAGGCGGTGGCGGTGGCCCGTGACCGGGTCGACCGGGAGACCGGACTGATCCGGCTCGCACTGGAGACCGAGCAGTTGGCCGCCGCCGCTACCTCGTGGGAGCCTCTGCTCGGTGCGTTGACACTGAGCGCGCCGGGTGCGTTCGCACCCGGGACGGACCTCGCCGGTGCCGCGCGCAAGGTCCGGCTGGCGCGCGGCGCGGGCCGGAGCTGGCGGGCGCGGTGGCGGCGGTGGGCCGCCCGTCGCTGGCTGCGGCGTCGGCTCGGCGTCGCCGCCGACCTCGCGGGGAGCACCGACGGTGCTCTGGACCAGGTGGCCGCGGCGGTGGACGCGGCCCGGGCGGTGGCGGCCCGGGCCCGGCTCGCCGTGGCAGGCGGAACTGATCTGACGGTGCACTGGGACCGACTCGACCAGGCCGACCGGGAACTCGCCGAACACGTCGGGACCGCGATGCGCCACCGCGCCGGTAGCGAACGGCGGTGGGATTTGGCGGCCCGGCGCAACGCGGGGGCGCTGGCCAGCGCGTTGCGGGCCGGGCGCAACCGGCGCCGGGAGCTGCTGAGCGCCTTGGACGGTCCGGCGCTGGTCCGGGCATTGCCGTTGTGGATCGGCACGGTGACCGACGTGGCCGAACTGTTGCCGCCGGTGCCCGGTCTGTTCGACCTGGTCATCCTCGATGAGGCCTCGCACAGCGACCAGATCCGGGCAGCGCCGGCACTGGCCCGGGCCCGTCGGGCGCTGGTGGTCGGCGACCCGCGGCAGCTGCGGTTCGTCTCCTTCGTCGCGGACGTGGACGTGGCCGACACACTGGACCGCCACGGTCTGGACGACCGGCTCGACGTCCGTCGGGTCAGCGCCTTCGACCTCGCTGCCGCCAGCGCGGCGGTCACCTGGCTCGACGAGCACTTCCGCTGCGTACCGCAGCTGATCGAGTTTTCGGCCCGGCGGTTCTACGCCGACCGGTTCGCGGTCGCGACCCGCCACCCGGCGAACGAGTCGATCGACGTCATCGCGGTGCGGCAGGTGGTGTCGGCGGCCACCGTGGACGGGGTCAACCAGGCAGAGGTGACCGCCACCGTCGATGTGGTGCGGGAGCTCGCCGATTCCGGCCGGTCGCAGATCAGCGTCGTCACCCCGTTTCGCGCTCAGGCTGACGCGCTGGAGGCGGCGCTGGTCAAGGAGTTCCCGGTAGAGCGGATCGAAGAGCTGGGGCTGCGGGTCGGCACCGTACACGCGATCCAGGGCGGCGAGGCCGAGACGGTGGTGGCGTCGTTCGCGGTGACCGCCGCCGATCCACCGGCCCGGCTGCGTTTCCTCGCCGATCCGCACCTGTTCAACGTCCTGATCACCCGGGCGCGGCGGCAATTGGTGGTGGTGACCTCGCTGACGGCACCCGACGGCCTGGTGGGGCAGTTCCTGCAGTACGCGCGCCGGCCCCCGCCTGCGGTGCCGTCCGGGGGCGCGGTGGCCACGGTCGGGGTCAGCGGTTGGGTCGGGCAGCTCGGTGCCCGGCTGGCCGATCTCGACGGGCCGGTGCGGTTCGACTATCCGGTAGGGCGTTGGACGGTGGACATCTGTCTCGGTGTCGGCGCGCAGGCCGTGGGCCTCATCTGCGGGGTCCATCCGGACGGTCCACAGGCGCATCTGGCGCGGCAGCGGGCGCTGCGTCGGGCCGGCTGGACGTTGGTCGATGCCTTAGCCTCCCGTTGGAACGGTGATCCGGTACGGGCCGCTCTGGAGATCCTCGCGCGGTAGCCGGCGCAGGATCTCCACTTCCCTCCACCGTCTGCCCGCTGGCGAGCCCGCGATCGAGAGCGGACAGCCGTTGTAGCGCTGTAATGGGGCCCGTTTCACCCGATGTGTGCCTGGGATCGGTTGTGCCTGTCGGAAAGTGGACCTAGGGCGGGCCCTCGCCTCCTCCACTCGGCACCACCCCCGCTGACGTGCGGTTTTGTCGGTGAATCGGGCGTGTTTCGGTCGCGATTCCGGTTGCAGGTGGAGGGAAGTGGAGTAGAGTGGGGCGCGATGGCGGGGCCGGGAGGGCCCGCCGGCCCCGGGGGATGCGGCACCGCGAATGCCGTACAAGGGCAAGGGGGGTTGGGCCGTGTTTCTCGGCACCCATACTCCACGCCTGGACGAAAAGGGCCGGTTGATCCTTCCAGCCAAGTTTCGGGACGAGCTGGCGGGAGGTGTCGTGATTACCAAGGGGCAGGAACGCTGTCTGTACGTGTTCCCGACGCCGGAGTTCCAGCGGATCGCCGAGCAGTTGCGCGAGCAACCGATGACGCACAAGGCGGCGCGGGCCTACAGTCGGGTCTTCTTCGCCAGTGCCCATGACGAGGTGCCCGACAAGCAGGGCCGGGTGACGATCCCGGCGCATCTGCGGGAGTACGCCGGGCTCGGCCGCGACCTCGTGGTGATCGGGGCGAGCAGCCGGGTGGAGATCTGGGACAAGCAGGCATGGGAGACATACCTCTCCGATAGCGAGGACGACTTCGCGGACATCGAAGAGGGGGTGCTGCCCGGCGGACTGTAGGGCAACGGATGGTCGACCGCCCGGCGTCTCGTCGGGTGTCGGTGGCTGACGCGAGAGCCGCCGGTCGGCACCGGTCGTCCGACGTACTGCGAGATCTCCAGCCGCTCCCGCACCTGGCGCCACTTCCCCGGCGCCAGGCGCGTGTTTCGAGCACCGGCCCGGCGCGGACGGTGGGCGGGAGTAGAGCGGATGGGGATCTGGCGGTACGACGAGCGGCAACGCAGCAACCGGGCACGACACGGCAGGCAGGTCACTGGGGGTCGACATGGGGGAGCTTCGCGGTACGCACGTACCGGTGCTGCTCGAGCGGTGTCTCGAGCTGCTCGCCCCCGCGCTGGACCGCGGTGACCGGCCGACCGTGCATGTCGACGCGACCCTCGGCCTGGGTGGTCACGCCCATGCGGTGCTGGCGGCGTTCCCACTGGTCACCCTGGTAGGGCTGGACCGTGACCGGGAGGCGCTGGCCCATGCCCGGGCGAGGTTGGCCGGGTTCGCCGACCGGGTCCATCTGGTCCACGCGGTCTACGACGAGTTGCCCGAGGTCCTCGCCCAGCTCGAGCTGTCCGGGGTGGACAGCGTGTTGTTCGATCTGGGGGTGTCCTCGCTGCAGCTCGACGCGCCCGACCGCGGGTTCGCCTATTCCCGGGACGTCGCCCTGGACATGCGGATGGACCAGGGTCGGGGGACCACGGCCGCGGAGATCGTCAACGGGTACCCCCCGGGGGACCTGGTCCGGGTGCTGCGGGAGTACGGCGAGGAGCGGTTCGCCAGCCGGATCGTCTCGGCGATCGTGCGGGAGCGGCAGCGGCAGCCGATCACCTCGTCGACGCGATTGGCCGAGCTGGTCGAGTCGGCCGTGCCGGCGGCTACCCGAAGAACTGGGGGAAACCCCGCGAAAAGAACGTTTCAGGCGTTACGCATCGAGGTAAACGAGGAGCTGGCGGTGCTGCGCCGGGCGCTGCCGGCCGCGCTGGACGCATTGCACGTCGGCGGACGCATGGTGGTGCTGTCCTACCACTCGCTGGAGGACCGGATCACCAAGCAGACGTTGGCTGGCCGGGCGCGCAGCACCGCGCCGCTGGAGCTACCGGTCGAACTGCCGGGCACCGGCCCGACGCTGCGGCTGCTCGGCCGGGGTGCCGAGCAGGCCAGCGAGGCGGAGATCGCGGCCAACCCGCGGGCGGCGTCGGTGCGGCTGCGGGCGGCGGAGCAGATCGGACCGGTGGCGAAGCAGATCGGACAGGCGGCGGTGCGCAGTGCCGGCACCGCCGGGCGGGGAAAGGGTGGGGCCGCCCGCGAACGGCCCCACCCGGGGACAGCACCACATCGGCCCGGCGCGGCGGCGTCCGGGCCATCCACACCGGACGGGGTAGCCGGCCGGCGGAGACGTCACGATCGGGGTCGTGACGAGAAAGAGTAGGGGGAGGGGAGATGAACGTCGAGAAGCGCGACCGCTCGGGGCAGGTCGGTCAGCGCGGCGCCCGGGTGGGCGCACTGCGGTCGGGGGGCCGGACCGCGGCGCGGCGCAGCAACCCGTCAGGGGGCTACGCGACCCAGGGCAGCGCGGCGCTGCAGGAGCAGCCCACGACTCAGGACTCGGTCCGGGTCTGGGACAGCTCGGCGGAGCCGGCGCCGCCGCGACTGCGGGTCGCACCGCCGGCACCGGTGTCGGTGCCCCGGGCACCGTTCATCGCGATGATCCTGGTGGTCGTCGTCGGTGGGGTGCTCGGTGTGCTGCTGGTCAACACCAAGATCAACGAGAACGCGGTGCGGATCGGCACCCTGCAGCAGCAGCAGTCGAACCTGGATCTGCAGGAGCAGCAGCTGGAGAAGGAGATCGCGCAGTACGAGGCGCCGAACAACCTGGCCGCCCAGGCCCGCAAGCTCGGCCTGGTCGAGTCCGGTCCGCCGGCGTTCATCCGGCTGCCGGACGGACGGATCATCGGCGTACCGCAGCCGGCCACCGGTGAACCGGCCATCACCAGCTCGCAGCAGGGGGCAGGGGAGTAGGCCGGGTGGCTGACCGTTCCGATCCGCCGCGGAGGGGGGGAAGTGGGGACCAGGGGGGGGGGGGGGGGGGAAAAGGGGCGGGAGGAGGGGGGGACGAAACGCCCAGCTACCAC
>NZ_JBSWXD010000220.1:0-8278 GCF_056160425.1 Micromonospora sp. ABR4_055 | reverse complement strand
GCGCTAGCGGATGCCGGGCCGTCGGCAGTTCGTCGGGGCGAGCGACCGGGTCAGCGGACCCGGCCGTAGCCGTACGGTGGCATCATGTCCACGCTGGCCAGCTCGACGGTGCGGCCGAAGGTGGGAGCGTGGATCACCTGTCCACCGCCGACGTACAGGCCGACGTGGGCGAGACCGTTGTAGAACACCAGGTCACCGGGCTGCAGTGCGCCACGGTTGATCTTCGCGACCACGTCCCACTGCATCGCCGCGTTGTGCGGCAGGCTCTTGCCGGCGGTACGCCAGGCGGCGAGCGTCAGGCCTGAGCAGTCGTAGCCGTTCGGGCCGCTGGCGGCCCAGACGTACGGCTTGCCGATGGCTCCGTAGGCGAACTCGACGACCGAGCCGGCGGCACCGGACACCGACGGTACGGTCCCGGTGTACGACGAGCCGGTCTCGCTCGCGGCACCGTACGCCCGTTCCCGCTTGTCCATCAGCTCGTCGATGTCCGCTTCGATGCTCTTCTTGCGGTCGGCGAGCTCCTTGACCTGGGCGTCCTGCTTCTTCAGGGCTGCCTGCAGCTTCTCCTGCTCGGCCAGGTAGGTCAGTTGGGTGCTGGTGAACTCGCTGAGCCGCTGCTGCCGGTCCCGGGCCAGGTGGTCCAGGGTGCCGAGCCGGTGGATGAAGCTGCCGGAGGTGCCGTCGAGCAGGGCGGTCGCGGTGCTCAACCCGCCGGTCTTGTACGCGTTGACCGCGATCTGACCGACCTCGGTCTGCGCTGCCGCGAGTTCGGCCTGCAGCGGGCCGAGCTTGGCGTCGATGTCCTCGGCCGCCGTCCGGGTGGCCTTGGCCTCCTCCCTGAGCCGGTTGTACGACTCGACGACCTTGGCCAGCTCTTCGGATTCCTTGTCGATCTGCTGCGTGAGTTCGCTGACCGTCGGCTGGGCGGTCGCGGCGGTCGCCGGTACCACCAGGCCGAGGCTTACGCCGGTCAGCATCAGGGTGCGCAGCAGAATCCGCGCTGTTGACAAGAACGCAGAACCCTTCTTCCTGGCCGCCTACCGGGTTAGCTGACGGATTCGGGCGGGAAGTTCGCCCTACCGCGGTGGACCGCGGATTCACCCCAGGTGCCGGTGGGTCCCCGGATCGCGACCGTGGAATCACTGGCTGTAACGCCAGGTAATCTCGCTACGGCGATTCGGCGGCACTGGACCGGCATCACCGCTTCCCGGTGACTGGCGACCGGACCAGCCGGTCCAACTTAGCCGCAAGGGTTGCGACCCGGAAAGTGCTGCGATCGTGATCCGCGGCATGGAACTGACTGGGGCCCGGTGACAGTTACTGGATGTGACGGCTGGCTGCTCTGGGCAACATCTCCCTGCCTTCGTGTAATCGGTCGACTGCGGTGCGTCGTCATTGGCGGGCGGTTGATCAACTGCGAATAATGCGTCATTAGTCGGTCTACGCGGTTGTTGTCATTGTGCTATACGGATAAATGGGGATGGAAGGTCTGATTCGTCATCCAGGAAGCGGCCTGCCGTACGTCATTCTGCTAGGTGGCAGAATGACTACCTTCCATCGAGTAGCTTGCTGTTTGCACAATGGACCCGCAAGGTCAGCGCCGCACGAGCCCTTCGGAGGCAGCTATGCGTGCTACTCGCCAGACCCCACCCCGACGCGGTTCCCCGGTACCCGCCCCGTCCGGCCCCAGTGTCGGACGGGCCTTCTACCGGCAGCCCGGTATCTGCGTGACCGGTGAATGGTTCGTCGTGGCCGGCCGGCGGTTCGCCGTCCGCGACCTCACCGAACTCCGGACCGCACGAGGTGCCCGCGACCGTCTCACCGGCCGGGTGATCGTGGTGACCGCCGTGACCCTGACGGCGGTCGCGGTGACCGTCGGCTACACCCGCGGGTTGGATGAGGTCAGCGCGGGTGCCTACCTCGCCATGCTGGCGGCTGCGTTCGTGCCGGTGGCGGTCGCCTGGCTCGGCGACCGGTTGCGGCCGCGGGCGTACGAACTATGGGGCCGCCACCAGGGACTGCTGGTGCTGCTGTTCAGCACCGACGACGAACGCCAGTACGGCCAGGTGAGCCGGGCGTTGATGCGGGCCCGGGAGATGTCCCGGCTGGCCGGTCTGTCCGAGCCGGTCACCATCGAGCCGTGGATGCCCGACCAGCGGTGAGCGGGCCCGGCCGCCGTGGCGGTCGTCGGCGGGCTGGTCAACGTCGGTCAGCCCGCATCCGGCCCGTCCAGTCGACGGGCGAGGTCGTGCAGCATCGCCACCGAGTCGGCCGGCGACAGGGATTCCGCCCGTAGCCGGTCGAACACATGCTGGTACGGCCGGACCTCGTCGGCCCGGTCGATGACCTCCTCGACCAGAGCGCTCTCCACGTACACCACATCGGCGTCGGCCTGGTCGGCGAAGTGCAGGATGACGAACGGACCGAGCACCGTGTTGCTCCCGGCGGTGAACGGCAGCACCCGGACCGTGATGTGGGGCGCCGCGGACATCTTCGCCACGTGCTGGAGCTGCTCGCGCAGCACCCGCGGGCCGCCGGTCATCCGGCGCAGCGCCGCCTCGTCGATGATCACCTCGATCTGCGGCGGGTCCGCGCCGAACAGCACCTCGTGCTGGCGGGCCAGTCGGATCTGCACCCGTCCTTCGATCTCGGCTGCCGGTACGTGGTGCGGGCCGTCGGCCGGGATCACCGCGCGGGCGTACTCCTCGGTCTGCAGCAGGCCGGGGAAGCTGATCGGCTGGAAGTAGCGCAGTGCCGACGCCTCCGCCTCCAGACCGATGTAGGCCGCGTAGGCGGCCGGCACCCGGTCCTTGTATCCGCTCCACCAGGCGCGCCGTCGTGCCGCCCGGGCCAACTCGACGAGATCCTGCACCTGCTGCTGGTCGCGTACGCCGTACAGGTCCAGCAGGGCCTTGACGTCGTTGGTCGAGATGCTGACCGACCCCGACTCGATCCGGATCAGCTTCGACAGCGACCAGTCCATTTGAGCGGCGACGTAGTCCTGGGTCAGCGCGGCGGCCTCGCGTGCCCGGCGTAGCGCCGCACGCAGCCGGCGACGCCCGATGGTCGGGCCCTGGTGTCGGGCAGACATGGGAAACGCTCCGGGGGAGTGCCTAGCAGTGTGCTACCTGGCTGGTTGCCACCCTGTTGCACGCTACACCGCCGCCGTCAGGTCTGCTAAGGACGGCCGGCCCCTCCGCATGGTCCGGACGGCGGTTCCGCCGGCTTTCCCGGTGTCGCCCAGTCGCGTCAGCAAGATCGAGAACTGGTACAGTCCGCCCGATTGCCTGCGTGCTCTGATGGCAAATCTACTGATTTATCCTTATTAAGGAGTCTGGGTGACTGTGACCAGCACTGCCGGTCCGGCGTGGCGTAAGAGTCGCCGCTGCGAGGCGACGACCTGCGTTGAGGTAGCCGAGATCGGCCCGGCGGTCGGGGTGCGCAACTCCACCGACCCCGGAGTGCACCTGGAATTCTCGGCCGCTGCCTGGTCGGCATTCGTCGCCGGGCTGTCCGGTGCACCGACCAGCTCCGGCGGCCACACCACGGGTTGATCCGACGCCGCACATGGCTCGGTACCACGGCCGCCGGCAACGTCGGCCGTACGCCCCGGCCGGGTCGGCCCGACCGGTGCCGGCCCGGCCCGGGGCGCTGTCAGCCGGCCACCGCCCGCCCGGTGTCAGCCGGAGAACACCTTGTCCGGCTCGGTACGCGGTTGCCCGCCCGCCCAACGGACGACCACCCGCTCGGCGTAGAACGACACGAACGGCACCGTCCCGGCCAGCATGATCGCCAGGATCCGGCCGAGTGACCAGTTGGCCCGTCGGGCCAGGTCGAACGCGGCGACCAGATAGACCATGTAGAGGAACCCGTGCGCCGGCCCGACCGTCTCGACCACGATGGCCTGGTCGAACAGGTACTTCAACGGCATGCCGACCACCATCAGCAGGATCAGCACCACGCCGACCACGTACGCGATCAGTCGGTACCGGGTGAGTGCGCCTGACACTGTCGTCCGTCCTTCTCTCTTCCGGTCAGCCCGGGTAGTCGCCAGCCCTGGCGTGCGGGTTCGCGTTCAGCCAGGCCAGGTAGTCGTTGTAGGCGGCCAGGTCCGGATCCTCCAGGCCGGGAGCAACGGTCGCGCCGGCGGTGGACCGGACCCGTACCGGTCGGCCGAACGCCTCGTCCCGGTGCCCGCTCCGCCGCGGTGCCCGGCTGTGCGGTGCCCGGCTGTGCGGTGCCCGGCTGTGCGGCGACGGCGACCCGTCGTTCGAGCCGGGTGCGGCCCGGCGGGCCTGGCGCACCTCGCGGACCCAGATGAACACCACGAACGCCGCGAAAACCGGCCATTCCACCGCGTACGCCCAGCTCAGCGTGTTGCCGGCGGCGGCCCGGCTGATCTGCCACCAGCCGAGCGCGAGGAAGCCCGTCACCAGCGCCACCGCCACCAGGTGCCGCAGGATCCACGCCGGGGTCCACAGCTGCCGCATGCAGGGAAGCGTACCGGCCGGCCGTCGGCTTCTCCGACGAGCCGTCGTAGTCAGGTGCGTGACCGCCGGCAAGCCGGGTGCCCGGTGTTTGCCGCCGGCCAGCAGGGGAACCCTACGACGGTAATGCCTCGTCGACTCCCCGGAGGCCGGAGATGACGGATTCAGCGCGGTACGGCAGTTACTCCCCGGCAGCGGCCGGTCGGCCATTCGAACCCCGGCCGGACCATCCGCCCGGTGCCGACCGGCCCTGGTCGGCACCGAGCGGACCGGGTGCCCAGACCTGGGTCGACACGATCGACGAAACCGGGATCGACCCGGTGGAGCTGGCCGACGACGAACTGCTCCGTGAGATCGGCAGCCTGCACCGGACCCGGCTGGACACGCTGCGGCACGGTACCGACGCGGCGCTGGCCAACCACCTGCACCGCACCGCCGACCTGGAGACCGAGTATCTCGCCCGGCACCCGGGCCGCGAGGTCGAGGCCGCACGGTTGCGGCACGGGAGGTGAGTCGTGCCCGCGTACGCCGAACGCGGTGTCTCCGCGCCCCCTGAGGTGGCGTTCGGCACCGCGACCGACCCCGACCGCCGGGCCGCCTGGCTTCCGGGGCCGCTGCGTCAGGCGTCGGCGGAACCCGCCCACGGCGACCACCTGCAGGCCCGGTGGTCTACGGCGGGCGGCCCGTGGGCTGCCGTGGTGCAGGTGTACCCGGTGCAGGCGGGTGGTGCCATGCTCCACCTGGAGCTGGATTGCGACCTGCCGCACGAGCAGCTGACCCGGCTCGCCGACGAGACGTTGACCAGCCTGGTCCGGGCGGTCACCGACAACCTGAACGCCGGTTGACGACCGGTCGTCAACGACCGGTCGTCAACGCCGGATGGCCGCCGGGGTGGATTTTCAGTCGGCGGTGAACCCGGGCTTCTCCATCCCGGACCAGCCGCGAGGCGTCTCCGGCTCCCGGTCCCGGTCGGTGCCTTCGATGATGTCGTGGGAGACCGCCGTGTCGTCGTGCTCGCCGGCGAAGTCCGGGTCGTCCTCGGGCGGCTGGCCGTCCGGGGTCTGGCCGAGGGCGGCGGCTGGTCGGTTCTGGTGTTCGTCCATCAGTGATCAGGCGCCTTCCGTGGAGGAATGCAGGACCTCTTCCGCCTCGTCCTGGGCGTATTCGCCTTCTGGCAGGGCGTTGATCCTGGTCAGCAGGTGAGCGGGTAGCTCAGCGGCGACCGCCCGACGGGCGATCTCGGCGCGGCTCACCCGTTCCTTGCCGAGGTAGATGTCGTCGAGCAGCGCGTACAGCTCGGCACGGGACGTCTCATCGGTCACCCCCGCCTGCTACCCCGCACGCGGCACGGCAAACAACGGTCCACGCACCGAGCCGGATCGCCGGTTTCATCCTGGCGACCGTCGGCGTTCCGCCCTCCCGGTCCGATCCGGGCACCTACGCTCGGGCCAGGAGGTGGACTCATGATCGGCACCATCTTGTGGGCGCTCGTCGCCGGCGCGATCATCGGCGCTCTGGGACGTCTGCTGCTACCCGGGCGGCAGAACATCTCGGTCTGGCTGACCATCGGCGTCGGAATCGCCGCCGCCCTGCTCGGCGGTGTGATCGCCGCCTGGCTGGGTATCGGCGAGACCGCCGGGATCGACTGGCTGCGGCACGCGATCCAGGTCGCGCTGGCGGTGTTCTTCGTCTGGATCGCCGCCCGGGTGGCCGGCCACCGGCCGACCGACGCCCCACGTCGAGCCACCCGCTGACCTTCGCCCCCTGCCGATCCCGGAGGCGGCCGTCGCGCCGGCTCCGGGCATGGTCACCAGCGAGCGCTGTCGGCTACCGCTGCGCGGCGGCCAGCGCCGCCCGGCGGTCCCCGACCGCCGTCGCCAGCCGCCCCAGGACCTGGGCGGTCTGGTCCCAACCCAGGCAGGCGTCGGTGATCGACTGTCCGTGCACCAGTTCCCTGGTCGGGTCAAGATCCTGCCGGCCGGCCACCAGGAACGACTCCAGCATCACCCCGACGACGCCCCGTTGCCCGGCGCCGAGTTGCCCGGCGACGTCCTCGACGACCAACGGCTGCCGGCGGTGGTCCTTGCCGCTGTTGCCGTGGCTGGCGTCGATGATCAGCCGCTGCGGCAGTCCGGCGGCCCGCAGCAGGTCCAGCGCGGCAGTCACCGACGCGGCGTCGTAGTTGGGCTCACCGGCACCGCCGCGTAACACCAGGTGACAGTCGGCGTTGCCGCGGGTGTGCAGGATCGCCGGCGTCCCGGACATGTCGATTCCGGGGAAGACGTGCGGCACGGCGGCGGCCCGGATGGCGTCCACTGCGGTGGCGACGCTGCCGTCCGGGCGGTTCTTCATGCCGATCGGCATGGACAGCCCGGAGGAGAGCTGCCGGTGCACCTGGCTCTCCACGGTGCGGGCGCCGATCGCTCCCCAGGCCACTGCGTCGGCGATGTACTGCGGGGTGATCGGATCGAGGAACTCGCAGCCCACCGGCAGCCCGGCCCGCAGCACCTCGAGCAGCAGCGAACGGGCGATCCGCAGCCCGGAGTTGACGTCCCCGGATCCGTCCAGGCCCGGGTCGTTGATCAGACCCTTCCAGCCGACCGTGGAACGGGGCTTCTCGAAGTACACCCGCATCACGATCAACAGGTCGTCGGCGTGCCGTTGCGCGGCGTCGGCAAGCAGGTGCGCGTACTCCAGGGCGGCGGCCGGGTCGTGCACCGAACACGGGCCGACCACGACCAGCAGCCGGTCGTCGTGTCCGTCGAGCACGCCGGCGACGGCTCGTCGGCCGTCCAGCACCCGCGCGCTGAGCTGGTCGTCGAGGGGCAGCTCGTGGTGCAGCAGGGCCGGAGTGGTGAGCGGGACGACCCGGTCGATGCGCTGGTCGGCGACGCGGCCGATGGAGGTGCTCATGTGGTGCCTTTCCTTCCGCCAGCCTCCCTGGGGAGCCGGCGCCCCCAGCCGAGCCGGCTGCTCGTTGGCATACGAAAGGGCAGGGGCTCGATGCCCGCTGCCCTTGGCCGGCTCTGGTGGGGTGACGTCAGGTCAAGGCTGAGCCACCGGCACCAGGGCCGGCTGCCTAAACCATCGATACGTGCGCGTCACGACCCACACTGTACCGGATCGGCCGCTGAGCGGCACCCCTGCCGGACGGCACCACCGGACTTCGGCCGGTCCTCGCCACCCGTTAACCCCGGTCGACATCCGTGGCCACCAGCGCCATCTAGCTTCATCGATTGCCACAAGTATCGATGGAGGTCGAGATGGATCGTCGTAGCGTACTGCGTGCCACGGTGGTCGGCGCTGGTGCCGCCGCCTTCTCCGGCAGTCTCTGGACCGGCGCCTTCGCCGCACCGGCGCAACCCGGCGCCAGCCCGTACGGGCCACTCGGCAGTCCCGACGCCAACGGCATCGCGCTACCCGCCGGCTTCACCAGCCGGGTCGTGGCCAGGTCGCGCCAGCGGGTCGGCGACACCTCGTACGTCTGGCACGACGCACCGGACGGTGGTGCCTGCTTCACCGCCGGGACCGGCTGGGTGTACGTCTCCAACTCGGAGATCTCCCGTACCGGCGGTGCCTCGGCGATCCGGTTCGACTCCACCGGCGACGTCGTCTCGGCGTACCGGATCCTGGCGAACACCAACCGCAACTGCGCCGGTGGCGCCATGCCCTGGGGCACCTGGCTCTCCTGCGAGGAGGTGGCCCGCGGGGAAGCCTACGAGACAGCCCCTCTCTTCGGCACCCGCAAGGTGTGGTGGTCAGCGCTGGGACAGTTTTTTGCCTAAGCCGAT
>NZ_JBSWXD010000219.1:0-8567 GCF_056160425.1 Micromonospora sp. ABR4_055 | reverse complement strand
CACCGTCGCCGGCCGCAACCCACCATCCAGATGGTCATGCAGCAACACCTTCGGCGCCCGAACGATCTCCGCCAACGAAACAGCCACCATGGGTGGAGGGTAGTAGGTTCCGACGTCGCGCTCCGGCACGGGACACGGGTATTGCCGATGCCTGCGCGGGTGCCGGTCACCAGCCAGGCAGGATGTCTACGATGCTCACCGACGTACTGCCGTACCTGCGCTGCCCGGTCTGCCGAGCGCCGCTCGCCGCCCGCGACGGCGGCGTCCCCCGCGCGGGCGGCACCAACGGCAACGCCGACGGCGCCGTGCGGGCGCTGCGCTGCCCGGCTGGACACAGCTTCGACGTGGCCCGGCAGGGCTACGTGGACCTGGTGACCGGCCGGGCCCGGCACGCCGGCGACTCCGCCGAGATGGTCGCCGCCCGCGACGAGTTCCTTCGAACCGGACATTTCGACGTTGTCGCCACGGGGCTGGTCGAGGCGGTGGGCAGCCCGGCCCTCGACAACCGAGCCCCCGACAACCGGGTCGCGGGCAAGCCGGCTCCGGACGACCGGGCCGGGCCGATCGTGGTCGATGCCGGCGCCGGGACCGGGGCCTACCTCGCGGCGGTGCTCGACGCGCTGCCCGGCGCCGTCGGACTCGCCCTGGACCTGTCCAAGGCGGCGGTACGCCGGGCCGCCCGCGCCCATCCGTCGGCCGCCGCGGTCCGCTGCGACACCTGGCGACCGTTGCCCGTCGCCGACGCCTGCGCCGACCTGGTGCTGAACGTTTTCGCTCCGCGCAACGGCGGGGAGTTCGCCCGGATCCTGCGCCCGCGCGGCGCGCTGGTCGTGGTCACCCCGCTGCCCGACCATCTCGGCGAGGTGATCGGCCCCCTCGGGTTGCTCCGGGTGGACCCGGCGAAGGACGACCGTACCGGCGCGGCGCTACGGCACCATTTCGACCGGGTCGCGCTGCACGTCCTGCGCCGCCGGCTGCGCCTGTCGCACCGCGACGTCACCGCGCTGGTACGGATGGGGCCGAGCGCCCGGCACACCGACCCGGCCGACCTGGCCTCGGCGATCGCCGCGCTGCCGGAACCGGTCACCGTCTCCGCCGCCGTCCAACTGGCGATCTACCGCTGCCAGCCGGGCAGCTGACCGAGGACCGGTCAGGTCGACAGGTCAACCTCTTCCCAGCCGGGCGGCGCGTCGTGGTACGGGCCCCGGAAGACGACCGCCCATTCCAGGGCCCACCGCCGTTGCCCGATGGCGTTGGCGTCCACCACCCCGGGCAACGGGTCGCCCCGCCGTTCCGCTTCCAGGTAACCCCAGTCCAGGCAGTAGTAGAAGTCGAGCAGTACGGCGGCCTCGGCCGCGTCGCGGGGGGCGACGAGGGTCCGGGAACGCCATTGGGCGAAGGTTTCGCCGGCCGCCAGCTTCGGCAGCAACGCCATCAGTCGGTCGTCGGAGACCGCGACCGGGTCGAGGTGCCGGGTCAGCCCCAGCACCCAGGCCAACGCGAAGATCGCGTCGTGGTGCAGGACGAACGAGCGGTGGTCGCCACGCCCCCCGATGACGAACTGCCACTCCGGCGGGGTGACCAGCTCGACCAGGTGCGAGTTGAGCAGCCAGCTCATCGCCGCCTGCGGCGGCATCCCGAAGCAGCGGGCCAGCACCAGATGCAGGATCGCGGTGCGGGCCTCGATCTCCGGGGTGGGCCGCAGCTCGACCCCGTCACCCGGCTCCCAGACCAGCGGGAAGCCGGCCGGAGGCAACGGTAGGCGGAGCCGACGCAGCTCGTCGAGACTCTCCGCGCGGATGGCCCGGGGGTCAGGAGCGAGTACGGTCACAGGCTTCGTTCCCTGCTAGTCGGCGTCGGCTTCTCTCCTGAACGGACCCCCGGCGAGGCAGGATATCCGCTCTGTGTCACGGGTACCACGACAAGGGGTGTCGGTACGCCGGTCGCGGCGGATCAGGCGATCCGGTCGACGACCAGCTCGGTAGTCGCCGGTGGTGCGTCGGTGAGCTGAACGGGATCCGTCGGGCCGAACCCGCCGGAGAGGGCCGGCAGCACGTCGGCGATCCGGTCGGGGTCGTCGGCGCGCAGCTCGACGAGCGGGTCACCGGCCCGGACCGGCTCCCCCGGCCTGCGGTGCAGGATCACTCCTGCGGCGGCGCTGACCGGATCCTCCTTGCGGGCCCGGCCGGCACCGAGCCGCCAGGCGGCCACCCCGATCGCACGGGCGTCAACCGCGGCGACGTAGCCGTCCCGGTCGGCGCGGACCAGTTCGGCTTCGGCGGCGACCGGCAGCGGGGCGTGCGGATTCCCGCCCTGGGCGGCGATCATCGCCCGCCAGGTGTCCATCGCCCGGCCGTCGCGCAGCGCGGCGGCCGGGTCGGCGTCGCGCAGGCCGGCGGCGTCGAGCATTTCGCGGGCCAGCGCGAGGGTGAGGTCGACGACGTCGGCCGGCCCGCCGCCGGCGAGCACCTCGACCGCTTCGGTCACCTCGACGGCGTTGCCCACCGCCCGGCCCAGCGGGGTGGACATCTCGGTGAGCAGGGCGACCGTGCGGACGCCGTGCGCGGCACCCAGGTCGACCATGGTGCGGGCGAGCTGCCGGGCGTCGGCGACCGACGCCATGAAGGCTCCGCTGCCGACCTTGACGTCGAGGACCAGCGCGCCGGTGCCTTCGGCGATCTTCTTGCTCATGATCGAGCTGGCGATCAGCGGGATCGCTTCGACGGTGCCGGTGACGTCGCGCAACGCGTACAGCTTGCGGTCGGCCGGGGCGAGGCCGTCGCCGGCCGCGCAGATGACCGCGCCGACGTCGCGCAGTTGGTTGACGAAGCGGGCGTTGGTCAGGTCCGCCCGCCAGCCGGGGATCGACTCCAGCTTGTCCAGGGTGCCGCCGGTGTGGCCGAGCCCTCGGCCGGACAGCTGCGGTACGGCGGCGCCGCAGGCGGCGACCAGCGGGGTCAACGGCAGGGTGATCTTGTCGCCGACGCCGCCGGTGGAGTGCTTGTCGACGGTGGGCCGGGCTACGCCGGACAGGTCGAGCCGCTCGCCGCTGGCGATCATGGCGGCCGTCCACCGGGCGATCTCGGCGGTGTCCATGCCGCGCAGCAGGATCGCCATGGCCAGCGCCGACATCTGCTCGTCGGCGATCTCACCCCGGGTGTACGCGGCGATGGTCCAGTCGATCTGGGCGTCGCTGAGCCGGCCGCCGTCGCGTTTGCTGCGGATCACGTCGACTACGCCGGCTACCTTGGTGCTGTAACTAGACAAATCGGTCATACCTTTACGATGGTTCCAGGGTCGCGGGCGACGCCGGAGAGGGCGGGGTAGGAAAATCGGCTGCCGGATGCTCGCGGTGCTGCTGCCGGGTGCTCGCGGTGCTACCGCGCTCGATCAGCTGGTCCAGCGGGTGCTCACCTCGGTCGGCGGGTCGCCTTCGCCGGCCCAGGAGACCCCGCCGTCGGCGTCGACCACCACCACCCGGTGGGTGCGCGCCCGGCCCCAGGCCACCACCGACTCGGCCGACGGCCAGCTCGGCGCCTCCTCCAGGATGCCCGAGCCGGCCGCCTCGCCGGTGGATTCGGACCGTTCCCAGTAGCCGGTCCAGACCAGCTCGCCGCCGGCCGAATCGGGGTGCACGAAGACGGTGCCCCGGCCCCGCCACTTGGCCAGCCGGGCCGGCACCGCGGTGTCCGGTGCCACCACCGGGCGGCCGGCGGCGTCGGCCCGCCCGACGTGCTCGGGGCCGACCCGGTCCCGCTCCGCCGCGCCACGACCGGCACCGCGTCCGGTGCCCCGGCCGACGCCGACGCCCGGGGCGAGCGCGGCGGCCGCGAGGTCCGCCGGGCCGAACGCGTGCGGCAGCAGCTCTGCCACGGTCAACGGCGCAGGCAGCGCTTCGACCTGGCATTCCGGCCCGCCGTGCTCCCACAACAGCTGGCGACAGCGCCCGCACGGCATCAGCGGCTGACCGTCCCCGCCGACGCAGGACAACGCCACCAGCCGGCCACCGCCGGTGCTGTGCAGCGACGAGACGACGCCGCACTCGGCGCAGAGCACCACGCCGTACGCGGCGTTCTCGACGTTGCAGCCGACGACCACCCGGCCGTCGTCGACCAGCCCGGCCGCGCCGACCGGAAAGTTCGAGTACGGCGCGTACGCGTGCCGCATCGCCTCGGTCGCGGCCCGCCGCAGCTCCACCCAGTCGATCTCCACGACTGCCCTCCTCACCTGCACCGGCCACCGCCACCGGCCGGTCGGTCCGGTTCGTTCGACCGGACCTGACCGGCCAGTAGTAAACGGTAACCGGCGTTGATCAGGCTTTGATGTAGGGCTTGCCGTCGGCGGCCGGTGCCCGTACCCGGCCGACCAGTCCGGCGACCGCGAGCAGCGTCGCCAGGTACGGCAGCATCGCCAGGAACTGGCTCGGGATGGCGCTGCTGATCGCCCCCAGGTAGGCACCGAGCTGGTCGGCGAAGCCGAAGAACAGCGACGCCAGCAGCGCCCCGGTGGGACTCCACCGGCCGAAGATCATCGCGGCGAGGGCGATGAAGCCCTTGCCGCCGATCATGTTCTTGGTGAACGAGTAGAGCAGCAGGGTGTACGACCCGCCGCCGATCCCGGCCACCATGCCGGCCAGCAGCACGTTGCGGTAACGCAATCCCAGCACCCGTACGCCGAGGGTGTCCGCCGCGATCGGGTGTTCGCCGATCGACCGGGTCCGCAGCCCCCACCGGGTCCGGAACAGCGCCACATTGATCACCACGACCAGGATCAGCGCCAGGTAGAGGAAGATGCTGCCCCGGAACAGCGCCGGCCCGAGCACCGGGATGTCGGACAGCAGCGGGATCTCCCAGGTGCCGAAGTGCGGCGGCTGGTTGTAGGCCGGCTGGTCGGTCTGCATCAGCCGCTCGTAGAGGAAGCCGGTCAGGCCGATCGCGAACAGGTTCAGCACGATGCCGATGACCACCTGGTCGACCAGGTAGCGGATGGCGAACAGGGCCAGCAGCAGCGAGATGAACGCCCCGCCGAACGCGGCGGCGATCAGCCCGACCCAGACGTTGCCGGACATGGTGCCGATCAGCGCACCGGCGAACGCACCCATCAGCAGCTGTCCTTCGATGGCCACGTTGACCACCCCGGAGCGTTCGCAGAGCACCCCGGCCAGCGAGCCGAAGACCAGCGGCAACGCCAGCAGGAAGGTGCCCCGGACGATGTTGACCATCGGCATGAAGTTCTGCCCGGTCGGCGCGGTGGAGATCTGCCAGCAGAGGAAGCTGACCACGAAGCCGACGATGCCGACGCCGAGCAGCCAGCGGAACCAGCGGGCACCGTACGGGCTGAGCAGCAGCGCACCGGCGGCGAGGGTCGCCAGGCCGAACAGCACCGCGCCCAGGTTGCCGGGGATCCGCAGCGCGGCCCCGCCGGCGGTCTCGCTGAGCGTGAACCGGGCCTGCTGCTCGGCGGCGAGCGAGCCGAAGACGGCGGCCGCGACCACGCCGGCGGCGACCAGGACGGCGCCGCTGATCCGGGTACGGTTCCAGAACCGTTGCACCACCGCCACCGGGGCGTCAGTTGCGATCATGGTGGACAACGCGGTCACCAGCCCTTCGCCATGCTGGTCTGCAACCGGGCGGACCGGGCCGCCCGGAGCTGGAAGATCGCCTTCACCAGGGCGGGGGCGGCGATGAAGATGACGATCAACGCCTGGAGCACGGTGACCAGTTCCAGTGAGATACCGGAACCCGACTGCATCGCGTTGCCACCGGCCCGCAGCGCCCCGAACAGCAGCGCCGCCAGCGCGACACCCCACGGTTTGACCCGGCCGAGCAGGGCGACCAGGATGCCGTCGAAGCCGATCTGGGCCGCGACCAGCGGGGTCAACGCGTTCGCCGTGCTGCCGAGCACCATGTTGGCGCCGCCCAGCCCGGCGAGCCCGCCGGCGACCACCATCAGCAGTACGTAGGTGCCGGTGACGCTGATCCCGGCGGTCCGCGCGGCGTCCGGGTTGGCGCCGACGGCGCGCAGTTCGAAGCCGAACGTGGACCGGTTGAGCAGCCACGCGACGGCGGCGGTGACGACGACCGCCAGCAGGATGCCGGCGTGCACCCGCAGCCCGTCGCCGAGCAGCCGGGGCAGCTGGGCGGTGGTGTCCACCGGCCGGCTGATCGCGTCCGGCCGGTCCGGGTTCTGCACCCCGGGCTGCACGATGATCCAGGTGAGGAAGTACAGCGCCACGTAGTTGAGCATGATCGTGGTGATCACCTCGTGGGCGCCGGTACGGGCCTTGAGGAAACCGGGGAAGAAGCCCCACAGCGCGCCGCCGAGCGCCCCGGCCAGCACCGCGACGACCACGTGCAGCACCAGCGGCAGCGGCAGCAGGAAGCCGGCCAGCGCGGCCACCACGACGCCGATGATCGCCTGCCCTTGAGCGCCGATGTTGAACAGGCCGCCCCGGAAGGCCAACGCCACCGACAGCCCGGTGAAGACCAGCGGCGCGGTGTAGGTCAGCGTCTCGGAGATCGGCCGGAACACCGTCGACCACTCGGCGTCTCCGGCGAAGAAGGACCGTACCGCCGCCGGGTCGATCACCGAGCCCTTGAACAGGTTGGCGTACGCCTCGCTGACCAGGGTCCAGCTGGCGGACAGCGCGTCACCCGGGCGGGCGAAGAAGTAGGTGTAGGTGGCGAGCACCTCCGGGTCGGAGATGATCATCAGTACGCCGCCGATGACGACGGCCAGCAGCAGGGCGAGCACCGTCACGGTGACGGTGTTGGCGGCCCACAGGTTGTGCAGGAAGCGCTGGCCGAGGGAGTCACCGGCTTCGGCGGGCGGCTTGTCCGGCGAACCGGCCGACGAGCCGTTGTCGCTGCTCATTGCGTCCCTTCTTGCTCGGTCCCGCCGGTGACCCCGGCCATCAGCAGGCCGATCTGTTCCCGTGGGGTGTCCGGTCCGACCACGGCGATGATCCGGCCGCGGTACATCACCGCGATTCGGTCGGCCAGCCCGATCACCTCGTCCAGTTCGCTGGAGACGACCAGGACGCCGGTGCCGGCGTCGCGTTCGTCGACGATCCGGCCGTGGATGAACTCGATGGAGCCGACGTCGACGCCCCGGGTCGGCTGGGCGGCGATGAACAGCTTCAGCGGCCGGCTCAGCTCCCGGGCCACGATCACCTTCTGCTGGTTGCCGCCGGACAGGGTGCCGACCGCCGCCTGACCCGAGGACGTACGGATGTCGAACTGGGCGATCCGCTCGGTCGCGGAGGCGGCGATGGCCGCCGGCCGCAGCGCCAGACCGGATCCGAACGGCGGCTGGTCGTACAGGTCGAGCACCAGATTCTCGGCGACGGTGAACTCCTTGACCACGCCGTCGACGCTGCGGTCCTCCGGCACGTAGCCGACCCCGGCACGGAGCACCCGTTTGGTGCTCCAGCCGTCGATGCGCTCGCCGTTGAGGGTGACCGTGCCGGCCGCCGCCGGCAGCAGACCCATGATCGTCTCGACGAGTTCGGTCTGGCCGTTGCCCTGCACTCCGGCGATGCCGAGCACCTCGCCGGCCCGTACGGTCAGGTCGACCCCGTCGACCACCCGCACGCCGCGCTCGTCGTCGACGACCAGGCCGGCCACCTCGAGCACCGGGCCGCCCGGCTGCGCCGGGGACTTGTCCACGGTCAGGCTGACGCTGCGGCCGACCATCAGCGCGGCCAGTTCGTCGCGGCTGGCGGTCGGCTCGGCGGTGGCGACCGTACGGCCCCGCCGGATCACCGTGATCCGGTCGGCGATCGCCTTCACCTCGCCGAGCTTGTGGGTGATGAAGACGATCGACTTGCCGGCCGCCTTCAGCGACCGCATGACGGTGAGCAGGTCCTCGGTCTCCTGTGGGGTGAGCACGGCGGTCGGCTCGTCGAGGATCAGCAGGTCGACGTCGCGGGTCAGCGCCTTGACGATCTCCACCCGCTGCTGGATGCCGACCGGCAGGTCCTCGATAACCGCGTCCGGCTCGACCGCCAGGCCGTACCGGTTGGAGACGTCGGCCACCTCGGCGCGGGCCCGGCGCTGGTCGAGGAAGCCGAGCAGCCCGCCCCGGGTGCGTTCGGCACCGAGCATGACGTTCTCCGCCACGGTGAGCACCGGCACCAGCATGAAGTGCTGGTGCACCATGCCGATGCCGGCGGTGATGGCGTCCCGTGGGCTGCGGATCTTGATCGGGTTGCCGTCCACCAGGATCTCGCCCTCGTCCGGCTGCAGCAGCCCGTAGAGGACGTTCATCAGGGTCGACTTGCCGGCGCCGTTCTCGCCCAGCAGGGCGTGGATCTCGCCGGGCTCGACGGTCAGGTCGATGTGGTCGTTGGCGACCAGGTCGCCGAAGCGTTTGGTGATGCCGCGCAGTTCGAGTCTCAGCGGAGCCTCCCGGGGAGACTCCGGGCCACCGGCGGGTGCCCGGAGGGGTCGATGGCTGAGGCCGCCCCTGGTGGCAGGGGGTTTGGGGACCCCTGAGTAGGGGGGGGGGGGGGGTTTTAGGGGTGGTGGAAGAGACACGCCCCCCCCATTCTCGCTTTCCCCACTCCT
>NZ_JBSWXD010000218.1:0-8596 GCF_056160425.1 Micromonospora sp. ABR4_055 | reverse complement strand
GGGGGGGGGGGTAGGGGAGAAAAGAAGGAAAAACAAAGGAAGGGCGGGGGGGGGGGGGGGGGGGGGGGTGGGGAGGTTTGGGGGGAGGGGGGGGACCCCCCCTTGTACGGCCACCCCCCCAGCCTGCGGGTTCCGCCGATCACTTGGCCAGCGGCTGGCCCTGCTTGTCGGTGAACTTGCCGATCAGGATGACGATGAAGTCGATCAGCGCCCAGAGGCCCAGTCCACCGAAGGTGACCAGCATCAGAACGCCGGTCCCGATCTTGCCAACGTAGAACCGGTGCGCTCCGAACCCACCGAGGAAGAAGCTGAGCAGCAGCGCGACGAGCCAGGACTTCTGCTCGGTGGCCGGTACGGCCGTGGTCTGCGACATGTATACCTTCCAAGATAGACGATCGGCACGCGGTCCCCCGTGACCGATGTGGTGGTTCGTCGTCCAGGACCGGTCGGTCTGGACAGCGACACGGCACAGTACCGCAGAACGGGCCGCAGGGGTGACCGGTCCACCAGCGCTCGGCGTCGATTCGGTGGTACACCGAGGGCCGCAGGTTCGGGCCAGCCGACCGGCCCGGCAGTACTTCCCGGCTACGGACCACCGGCGCGCGGACTCACCAGGGCGGCCGGTCACCAGCTGTCATGATCCGCGCCGGGCTATCGTTACCGAGGCCAGCGAGGCGAGGCACCGACGAGAGACGAGGGGAGCGGGTAGATGACGCTGCGCGATCATGCGTTCTGGCTGCGTACCCCGGGCACCGGCGAGATCCGGCCGGTCGAGGTCGATTCGCCCGGCCCCGGCGAGGTCCTGGTGCGGACCCGGTTCACCGGGCTCAGCCGGGGCACCGAGACGCTGGTCTTCCGGGGCGAGGTGCCGCCCAGCCAGTACGCCGCGATGCGCGCCCCCTATCAGGACGGCGACTTCCCCGCACCGGTCAAGTACGGCTACCTCAACGTCGGACAGGTCGAGCAGGGCCCAGCCGAGCTCGTCGGGCGTACCGTCTTCTGCCTCTACCCGCACCAGACCCGCTACGTCGTGCCGGCCGACGCGGTCACCGTGGTCCCGGACAGCGTGCCGCCCCGCCGCGCCGTGCTCGCCGGCACGGTGGAGACCGCGGTCAACGCCCTGTGGGACGCCGCTCCCCTGCTCGGTGACCGGATCACCGTGGTCGGCGCCGGCATGGTCGGCGCCACCGTCGCCGCGCTCGCCGCCCGGTTCCCCGGCGTACGGGTCGAACTGGTCGACATCGACCCCGCACGGGCCGTGACCGCCGCCGCGCTCGGCGTCGGCTTCGCCCACCCGGACGCCGCCACCGACGGGTGCGACCTGGTGTTCCACGCCAGTGCCACGTCGGCCGGGTTGACCCGGTCGCTGGAGTTGCTCGCCGCCGAGGGCACGGTGGTCGACCTCAGCTGGTACGGCGACCGCCCGGTCACCGTGCCGCTCGGCGAACACTTCCACTCCCGCCGGTTGACCGTACGTAGCAGCCAGGTCGGCCGGGTCGCCCCGGCCCGGCGCGAGCGGCACGGGTACGCCGGACGGCTCGCTCTCGCCTTGGACCTGCTCGCCGACGAGAGGTTCGACACGCTGCTGACCGGCGAGAGCAATTTCACCGACCTGCCCGGAGTGCTGCCCCTGCTCGCGGCCGGCGAGTTGCCGGCTTTGTGCCACGTGATCCGCTACCCCGACTGGAGGATGAGAAATGTTCAGCGTCACCGTACGTGACCACATCATGGTCGCCCACAGCTTCACCGGTGACGTGTTCGGCCCGGCGCAACGGCTGCACGGGGCCACCTTCGTCGTCGACGCTACCTTCAAGCGCACCGACCTCGACAGCGACAACATCGTCGTCGACATCGGTCTGGCCACCGAGCAGCTCAAGGCCGTACTGGCCGAGTTGAACTACCGCAACCTCGACGACGAGCCGGCGTTCGCCGGGGTCAACACCTCCACCGAGTGGCTGGCCAAGTTGATCGCCGACCGGCTGGCCGACCGGGTACACGCCGGCGACCTCGGTGCCGGTGCCCGTGGGCTGACCGCAATCGGCGTCACCCTGCATGAGTCGCACATCGCCTGGGCGAGCTACGAGCGGGCGCTCTGACGTCGATGGTCGTCGTGGTACTGCCCGGCAATGTGGACGACCCGACCGCCCCCAGTGGTGGCAACGCCTACGACCGGCAGGTCTGCGCCGGTCTGGTCGCGACCGGACGACCGGTACGGGAGATCGCTGTCCCCGGTGCCTGGCCGCGCCCGGACCGGACCAGCCGGGCCGCGCTCGCCGGCCTCCTCGCCACCCTGGCCGACGGCACGGTGGTGCTGATCGACGGTCTGGTCGCCTGCGGGGTGCCCGAGGTGGTCGGACCGCACGCCGACCGGCTACGGCTGGCCGTGCTGGTCCACCTGCCACTGGCCGACGAGACCGGGCTGGACCCGGCCGAGGCGGCCGCCCTGGAGCTGGCCGAACGCGCGGTGCTCGGCTCGGCGGCGGCGGTGATCGCCACCAGCGACGCGACGGCACGCCAACTCGCCACCCGCCA
Organism: Micromonospora sp. ABR4_055; assembly: GCF_056160425.1. Classification (NCBI taxonomy): domain Bacteria; kingdom Bacillati; phylum Actinomycetota; class Actinomycetes; order Micromonosporales; family Micromonosporaceae; genus Micromonospora; species Micromonospora sp. ABR4_055. The sequence goes on along the minus strand of NZ_JBSWXD010000218.1, from coordinate 6,064 downwards.
CAGCCTGTCCGCCGACCGAATCCGGGTGGCGCTCCCGGGTGTCGCACCGGCACCCCTGGCCAGCCGGGACCCGGCCGGCCGACGGCTGCTCTGCGTCGCGTCGGTCACCCCCCGTAAGGGCCACGACGTACTCGTCGAGGCGCTCGCCACCGTCACCGACCTGGGCTGGGAATGTGTCTGCGTGGGAGCGCTGACCGCCGCCGCGTACGTCGACCAGGTCCGGCAGCGAATCGCGTACCACCGGCTCGGGGACCGCGTCACGCTGGCCGGGCCCCGGGCGGCGGCGACGTTGGCCGGCACTTACGCCGACGCCGATCTGCTCATCCTGCCGTCGCACGCCGAGACGTACGGCATGGTAGTTACCGAGGCGCTGGCCTGCGGCATCCCGGTACTGGCCAGCGATGTCGGCGGGGTGCCGCAGGCGGTGGGTCGCACCGACGCGGGTGAGCGCCCCGGCCGGCTGGTACCGCCCGACGACCCGGCGGCGCTCGGTGCGGCGGTACGCCGCTGGCTGACCGACGGCGACGAGCGGGAGCGGTTGCGGGCGGCCGCCGTCGCGCGCCGGGCCGGGCTGCCTGATTGGGCGGACACCGCCACCAGGGTCGGCGCGGTACTGCACGAACTGGGTTGGCGCTGACGGCGGCGCCCCGCCCCAGCGGAGGGAGACTTCATGGAGACGATTGAGTCGGCCGGCTACAGCCCGGCGTGGTTGGGGCTGCGGGAGCCCGCGGACGCGAAGGCGCGCTCTGCGGAACTGGTCGCCGAGGTACGCCGGCTGCTCACCGGCGCTGCCCGCACCGAAGTACACGACCTCGGCTGCGGCACCGGGTCGATGGGTCGTTGGCTGGCCCCGCAACTGCCCGGTGCCCAGCACTGGGTGCTGCACGACCGCGACCGCGAACTGCTGCGCCATGCCGAGGCCCGGATGGCCCCGGCGGCGTCCGACGGCGCGCCGGTCACCGCGACGGTACGCCGCGACGACGTCACCGCGCTCACCGTCGACGACCTGGCCGGCGCCGACCTGGTCACCGCCTCGGCGCTGCTGGACCTGCTCACCGCCGACGAGGTGGACCGGCTGGCGGCGACCGTCCGGGCGATCGCCTGTCCGGCGTTGCTGACCCTGACCGTGGTCGGTGACGTACGGTTCGATCCCGCAGAATCGCTCGACGGGGAGCTGACGGCCGCGTTCAACGACCATCAGCGGCGGCACAGCGCGGGTCGGCCGCTGCTCGGCCCGTCGGCGGTGGAAGCGGCGACCGAGGCGTTCACCCGGCACGGGGCAACCGTGCTGGTGCGGCCCAGCCCGTGGCGGCTCGGCCCGGAGCAGGCCGAGCTGACCGAACGGTGGCTGGACGGCTGGATCGCGGCGGCGTACGAGCAGCGGCCGGAGCTGGCCGCCCGGCCGGGGGGCTACCGGCGCCGCCGGCTCGCCGCTGCCGCCGCCGGTGAGCTGGGGGTCACCGTGGAACACCGGGACATGTTGGTCGTGCCCGGCTGAGTTCCACTCAGCGTCCTTCCGGTGCCGGGCAGGTGAACCGGAGGCGGCACCGCCGCGTATCTGTCGGCGGAGGCTCATCGAGGGGGGCACGTAATGCACAGGGCGAAGAGCCCGCTGCGCACGGCCGGCACCGGCCGTGACGCACGGTGAAGGGCAAGGTCTGGGCCTGGCTACGACTGACGGGTGGGGCAACCATCCTCGGGCTGCTGGCCTGGCGGCTCGGCACCAACGCGTTCCTGGACGGGATGCGGGTGATCGACGTGCGGGTGCTGCTGCTCGCGGTCGGGATCGGGTTGTTGACCACGGTCTGCAGCGCTTGGCGGTGGTGTCTGGTCGCCCGGGGGATGGGGCTGGCGCTGCCGCTGGCCGGGGCGGTCGCCGACTACTACCGGGCGATCTTCCTCAACGCCGCGCTGCCCGGTGGGGTGCTGGGTGACGTGCACCGCGCGGTCCGGCACGGCCGTGAGGTGGCCGACGTGGGCCGGGGGGTACGCGCGGTGGTGCTGGAGCGGACCGCCGGTCAGCTGGTGCTGTTCGCGGTCGCCGCAGGGGTGCTGCTGACGCTGCCGGTGCCGGCATCCGCGCGGCTGGTCACCGCGGCTCAGGTGACGGTGGCCATGGTCGCGGCGGCGGCGCTGGTGGTGGCGATGTTCGTGGCGGTACGCCGCCGTCGGCCACAGGTCCGTCGAGCGGACGCCGCCGGGTCCGGCAGGTCCTGGTGGACCCGCGCGGTGGGGCGGACTGTCGCCGACCTGCGCAACGGAGTGCTGGCTCGACGGACCTGGCCCGGGGTGGCGTTGCTGTCGGTCGCCGCGCTGGCCGGTCACCTCGCCACCTTCCTGGTCGCGGCCCGCGCCGCCGGGTCGACGGCTCCGCTGCACCAACTGGCACCGTTGATGGTGCTGGCGTTGTTGGCGATGGCGGTGCCGTTGAACGTCGGCGGCTGGGGGCCGCGGGAAGGGGTGACCGCGTGGGCGTTCGGCGCCGCCGGGCTCGGCGCGGGCCTCGGGTTGACCGTGGCGGTGGTGTACGGCCTGCTGGCGTTGACGGCGAGCCTGCCGGGTGCCGGTGTGCTGGCGGCCCGCTGGTTGCGTCGGCTGCCGGCGGCCCGGCAACGGCCACCACTGCGGCTACGGCTACGGCTGCGACCGCGTCCGGCGACGTGACGGCCTGCGGCGTGACGGCACACAACGGCGGGCCCCGGCCATCGGCTGGTCGGGCTGGCCGACTACTGCTCGCCGAACCGGGACGACAGGGCGTAGCGCAACAGGGCCACGTCGCCGATCTGGCGGACCTCGACCAGCGTCGCCCGCCGGTCGGCGTGCCACGGGAAGTTGCCGTCGCCGACGAACCGGGGTGCCCGGGAGTCGCCGACGAAGATCGGGGCGACCACCAGGTGCAGTTCGTCGGCCAGCCCCGCGGTGAGGAACTGGGTGTGCACCCGTCCGCCACCTTCGACCATCAACCGGCCGACGCCCCGTACATGCAGGTCGCCGACGACCCGTCGCAGGTCGACCGGGTCACCGCAGTCGACGACGCTGGCGAGTCCGGCGAGTCGGCTGCGGGCGCTGTCCAGGCTCGCCGTGGCGCAGTACACGACCTTGTCGACGTCGCCGACGGTGAAGAACCGCGCCTGCGGGTCGAGGTCGGCGCTGCCGGTGACGGTGACCTTCATCGGGGTGGGTGGGTGGCCGGCGGCCACCCGCCGACGCCGGCGGTCCGCCGACCGGACCAGCAACCGAGGGTCGTCGCGGCGCACCGTGCCGGCCCCGACCAGGATCGCGTCGCAGTCGGCGCGTACCGCGTCGACCCGGTCGAAGTCGGCGTCGTTGGACAGCAGCAGACGCCGCCCGCTCGCGTTGTCCAGATACCCGTCGATCGACATGCCGCAGCTGAGCAGGACGTAGGGTCGCTCAACCACTGATGGCACCTCCTCGACGACCGAAAGATAGCCTGCATGCGAGGCCGGCACACATTCTCCCGTACGGCTCATGTGTCGGTGCCGGCCGGACCGGCGCCGACGCTCTGTGCAGCACATCACCGATAGGACGTACGATGCTTGAACCGCCGCCCCACGCTCCGGTCAACGGTAAGCTCGCCGCCACCAACGGGACGGGTCCCGCGCCGACGGCGACGGTCCGCCGACAGGTCACGGTGCCGCTGCGGTTCCCCGACGGCTACACCGCCAGCGCCCGGGTCTTCACCTTCGACGGTCTGGCCGACCGCCGCGAGCACGTGGCGCTGGGCCTGGGCGACTGGCACCGGGCACTGGAACCGGCCGGCGACGGCGGTGACCCACCGCTGGTACGCCCGCACAGTGAGTGCCTGACCGGCGACGTGTTCGGCAGCCAACGGTGTGACTGCGGCCCGCAGCTGCGCGAGGCGGTGGAGCGGATCGCCGCCCGCGGCGGCTTCCTGCTCTACCTGCGGCAGGAAGGGCGGGGCATCGGGCTGTACGCCAAGCTCGACGCCTACGCGCTGCAGGACGCCGGGTTGGACACCTTCGAGGCGAACGTGGCCCTGGGCCGGGGCGAGGACGAACGCGACTACACGGTAGCGGCGCAGATGCTGCTCGCGCTCGGCGTGCACCGGGTAGCCCTGCTCAGCAACAATCCGGACAAGGCGGCACAGCTCACCGGGCTCGGGGTCACGGTGACCGAACAGATCCCCACCGGTGTGCACGTCTCAGCGGCGAACGTGCGCTACCTGGCCGCCAAGGCGAACCACGCCGCACACACCATCGATCTGTCGGTGACCGACTGACGGAGCCGGTCACCGGCAGATCGACAGCTCATCGGCCCGGTGCGGCGGCGGTCACTCGCCCGACGGAGCGGGCAGGGTGACGCCGAGCCGGACCGGGGCGCCGAAGTCCGGCGTACCGTCGGCGTTCCAGGTGAACTTCTGGGCCCGGGTGGACCGGTTCATGTCGCAGCCGCCGGACGCCGAGTCGTTGCCGTGGTTGCTGCCCGCGTTGTAGGTGCCGAGCAGGTAGAGGTTGTTGTTGACCCGCAGCACGCTGGCGTCGAGTTGCCAGTCGCTGCCGAGGTCGGCCTTGAAGGTGTACGGCCCCATCGGGTCGGTGCCGGCGCTCTCCAGTACGTGCAGCCGCTGGGTCGGGTTGAAGTCAGCGACGTTCTGCCCGGCCACGCAGTACAGATACCAGCGCGGCCCGTTGGGCCCGTCGATCAGGTGGAACTCCGGCGCCCACATGTTGCAGCAGCCGTTGGACCGCCCGGCGAGGTTGAACACGGTCGTGCCGAGCTCGCACCCGGGGACCGGGACGCGGCCGGCAGGCTGCTCGGCGAAGCTCGCCGGTTGTTGGAGCGGTGCGGCATGGTCGCCCGGACGCCCGAGGTGGACAGCCAGCTGGCGACAGCCGGCATCGCGGCCAGCTGAATCCGCTCAGCTCACCGAGACGGTGACAAGCTGTCCCCGGTGGTCGCTCATCCCCCGGCCCGGCACCATCCGATAGTCGTGGACCCGGACCGGACCGGCGGTGAACGCCCAGTCCAACCGCCACAGCGGGATGTTCCCGTCCGGCCAGGAGACCGGGTGGATCTGCTGGCTGGCGGGGAGCGCGTCCCGCAGCCGGCGGCCGAGGGCACGCAACTCGCCCATCGCCGCTGTCGCGTTGAAGTCGCCGGCCAGCAGCACCGGTGCCGGGTTGCCGGCGAGGTCGGCCACCACCGCCCGGTGATGGGCCTGCCGACGGATCTCCTGCGCCCGCATGAAGGCGGTGAACTCGGGCCGTCGCGGGTCCATCGAGACGTCCAGCTGCACCGGGATGTGCACGTTGTACGCCAAGAACACCGTCCCACCCACCAGCAGGTCGGTCCGCAGGATCTTGTGCCGGTAGTAGTCGGCGAAATCGGAGCCGGGCGGCGGACCGCCCAGCTGTCGGTCGGTCAGGTAAGGCGTGGCGTCCAGCGCATGGTGACGTACCACCGGGTACCGGGACATCGTCAGCAGCTCGCCGACCGCGACGATCTGGTAGTCGGGGAACCGTTCGCGCAGTTCGGCGCGGTGGTCGACGCGGACCGGACGGTGCCCGGCGAGATCCCAGCCGACGTGCTCGCTGAGCAGGTAGACGTCGGCCCGCTGATCGGCCAGGTAGGCGTAGAACCGCTCCGGGTCGTCGCCGTCGTGCCAGTACTCGGTGTTCCAGGCGAACACCCGAATCGCGTCGGCGGGGACGGGCGCAGCGGTGTCGCGTCCGCCCGGCAGGGCATGCACGTTCAGCCCGGCCAGGTCGGCGCCGAGCACCAGACAACCGACGAGAACCAGGGCGAGCCGGGCGCGGACCGGGCGGGCCAGCAGCGTCAGCGGTGCCAGCAGCAGCGGCACCGCGACAAACAGCAGCGGCGGCATCAGCTCGAACGGACGCCACCACCACTGCGTACCGGTGAGGGTCAGGAACACCGCGAGGAACAGGCTCCAGCCAGCGACGGTGGCGAACACCAGCCGGGTACGCGGTGGCCAACGTCGACGCCGGTGGCCGCCGGGACCGCGGCCCGCCGGTCCGTCCCCTGGGGCCGCTGGCGGCGCGGCGGTCCGGGCCGCGCCGCC
>NZ_JBSWXD010000217.1:0-8639 GCF_056160425.1 Micromonospora sp. ABR4_055 | reverse complement strand
GCGATCTGGCACAACAACAAGACCGGCGCACCCGTCACCCGGTCCCTGATCGCCTACGACCACTGACGGGACTTCGGAACAACTCGTCTAGCGGACCGGGTCCTGCACTCGCCGCTACGGACGTTGGTCGAGCAGGCCGAGGATGCAGCCGTCCGAGTCACCGCCTACCTGCGCGAATCCACGCGCATCTAGGTCCCTCCATTGTGAAGGCCACCGAGTCCGCCCACCTTGTCCTTCACCAACGGCAGGAGAACCGATGTCTGAGATCAGCGAGGGTGACTCTCTGCCGGCGGCGGAAACTAGCCAGCGTCGCGCCGGAGAACAGTGGCCGCTGCGTGGGGTCCTGGTGTGCGCGGCGTGTGGGCGGCGGATGCAACCGTTGCGGACCACTGACGGTGGTCGGGCGTACCGGGGGCCGTGTGGTTGCCGGCTGGGCCCGGTCGACGCTGGCCGGATCGAGCGGCTCGTCGGCCTGTCCATCGCCCGCCGCCGCCCCGACCTGGCCGCTGTGTCGCCGCCGCGCACCGACGCCGAAGTGATCGGCGAGGCCATCGATCAGGTGTACGTCGGTGCCGACGCCGACGACCTGCTGATCGTCTGGCGCACCTGAGCCGCCGCCCGTCGTCGCTGCCGAGGTGGGCCTGGCGGCGGGCGGCATTCCACGCCCCTTGTTCTGAGCACGATGCCGAGGAGCCTGCCGAATGTCCACGTACCCGCTGGCCGACGACCTGTTCCGGATGGCCCACCACCGGCTGCACGGCCGACCGTTGCTGCACCCCCGCGCGCTCAGCCACGGCCTGGCCGCCGCGCTGCTGGCCGAACTGCTCTACCCGCAGCGGATCGCCGTGCGCCGCGGCCTGGTCGTCGTCGGCGCGACCGTCGCCCCGCCCGACGACCTGGTGCACGGCATCCTCGCCCAGATCAGCGCCGCGCCGACCCCGCAACCGGTGAAGACCTGGGTCGGTCTGCTCAGCGAGACCGCGGTCCGGCAGGTCGCCACCCGACTGGCCCGCGCCGGCCACGTACGTCGGGAAGTGACCCGCCGCCGCCTCGTCGGGCGCGGCGAACGGTGGGTGCCCACCGACATGAACACCGCCGGCTGGCCCGCCGTCCGGCTGGCCACCGCGCTGCGCGCCCGCCGCCGTCTCCACGTCACCGATCAGGGTCTGGCGGCGTTGACCTGGGCCTGTGGCCTCGACCGGCACATCCTCAACGGTGCGCCGCCGCACGCCTACGACGACCTGCGCACCCTCGTCGACCACGGCTGGCCGCCGATCGTCGACCTGGCCCGGCAGACCCGCGCGGCACTCGGCCGTACCGTCGCCGCCCACCGTGGCTGACCGGCGGCGGCTGATGATGGTCGACTACCCCGACCCGGCCGGATACCCACTGGCCGCACTGATCCGCTGTGCGGACTGCCGGACCCCGATGACCCCGGCCGTCCGTGCCGCCACCCGCGTCTACCGGTGCACCGGTGCGTGCCGCAACGAGATCGACGCCCTGCACGCCGAAACCCTGATGTGGGACCGGGCCGCCGCCCGGCAACCACAGCTGGCCCGACCGCACCTGCCGGCCGACCGGCGGCGCGAGGTCTTCGCATCCCTGCTGACCGAGGTGTACGCCCGAGGCCCGTCGAGCTGGCTGTCCCTGCGTGCCTCCTGGATCGACCGTCGGCGACGGGTTGCCGGCCCGACGCCGCCCCCGGCCCGGTGACCTGAGTCGTCGCCGCCGAGACGAAGTCATGTCTTGCCCGCCCTGGAGAGAAGGAACAGGTCATGGACGTCTGCGCGTTGACCAGCGCTGCGGTGCTCGGCTACCTGGCCGGGCTGTTCTCGTTCCGGGTCAAGAGCCGCTGGTGCCCCAAGTGCGGGGAACTGACCACCACCCCGCCACCGCCGAGCGTCTGAGCCCTGCGGTCAAGCTGGTCGGGTGGCACAACGACAGGGCAGGGAGAGGCGGTGGGCGAGCCGGCGGATACGGATTGCCATGCCGCGTAGTCTGCCGACGTGCCTGAGCTGATCACACCCACCATCGAGCTGTACGCGTCGTGGCTCGACGCCCGCGACGAGTGGGGACGCGGCACCCATCAGGACGGCAGCGGGCTGCGGTCGTCCGACGACGTCGACACCGCCGCCGGGTTCGCCGCCTGGGTCGACCGGCTGCGCCGCCAGGGTGACGAGTCGCTGCCCGCCGACGAGGGGTGGGTGCACACCACCCACCGGTGGATCGTCGAGCAGGACGCCTACCTCGGGGCGATCTCGCTGCGGCACCGGCTCAACGACTTCCTGCACCGCGCCGGCGGGCACATCGGCTACGGCGTACGGCCGTCGGCGCGTGGCCGTGGCATCGCGACCTGGGCCCTCGGCGCGATGCTGCCGCTGGCCGCCGCCCGTGGCCTGGACCGGCCGTTTCCGCCGGCCACGCGCGGGACGGGGAAGCGGTGACGGCGGCGACACCGCGTACCGAGCGGGAGGCCGTCGAGATCCAGCGCGAGCTGGCCCGCCGGGTACGGGTCGACCAGCCGATGGTCGATCCGCCGAGGTTCGTCGCCGGCGTCGACGTCGCGTACGAATCGGACTCGTCGTCGGCGGGCCGACTCGCCGGTGCCGTCGTCGTGCTCGACCTGGCGGACAACCTGCCCGTCGTGGCCAGCGCGACCGCGACCGGCGTCTGCGACTTCCCGTACGTTCCCGGCCTGCTCGCGTTCCGCGAAGTTCCGGTCCTGCTCACCGTCCTCGAGCGGCTCACCGTCCGCCCGGACCTGCTGGTCTGCGACGGGTACGGCGTAGCGCATCCGCGCCGCTGCGGCCTGGCCAGCCACCTGAGCGTGGTCACCGGCATCCCGGCGTTCGGCGTGGCCAAGACGGCGTTCGTCAGCACCCACGGCGAGGTGCCACCCGAGCGCGGCGGCTGGGCCGACCTGGTCGACAACGGTGAGGTGGTCGGCCGGGTGCTGCGCACCCGCACCGGCGTCAGACCGGTGTACGTGTCGGCCGGGCATCTCATCGACATCGCCCAGGCGACCGAGATCACCCTGCGCCTGACGCCGCACTACCGGCTGCCGGAGACGACCCGCCTGGCCGACCGCGCGTGCCGGGAAGTTTCCCGGCACGGCTGATATCGGACGGCCTTTCATGTTAGTCAACCTGCTTCGTCGAAGAAAGGCATGTCGTTCTTGGAATCGAGTCCACTCGTCAGTCTGTGGGCATTAAGGTTCTTTCGGTAAGGGGACGACCTGATTGTCCCCGTGTCGGGGTCGTCGTGGCCAGCGGGAGACCCCGGCCTTTATCAATGAGGCGCGGTCCGGCCTTGAGGAGATCCGTGTTGAGTGCGCATGCGGCGATGTGTCGCGGTCTGCCGAGCCTTGCCGACCGGTACGTGCCGGACAGCAATTCGTTCGGGCTGATCCGCCTGGCCCTGGCCCTTGGTGTCCTCGTGGCGCATGCCTGGCCGCTGGGCTACGGCGCGGCGAGCCTTGGCTACGGAATATCGGCTGGGCAGAGCGAGCTCGGTTCGCTGTCGGTCCAGGGATTCTTCGTGGTTTCCGGATTCTTGATCACGGGAAGTGCGCTCAAGCACTCGGTCTTGCGGTATTCCTGGCATCGGGTGCTTCGGATTTTTCCCGGATTCTGGGTGTGTCTACTGGTCACCGCATTTGTGGTGGCGCCGCTGGTTGCTCTGTACGAGAATGGTACGATGCGAGGGTTCTGGAGTCATCCTCAAGGTCCATTTTCCTACCTGGCGGTCAACTGGTTCACCGCTATGGAGCAGTACCCGATATCGGGACTGTTGTCGTCTACTCCGTTCGGTCAGATGATGGGTGGGCCGAGCGCGTTCGATGGATCACTGTGGAGCTTGCGGTACGAACTTGTGTGCTATGGCCTGGTCGCTGTCCTCAGTGTGACTTCGGTCCTGCGCCTGGCCCCGCGGGCATTGCTGGCAATCCTGATATTCGGCTATGCACTGATTATTCGTGACATTTCAATTGCTTCGACATGGGCATTCCGGCCAGCTCCCGTCGGGGCGGTCGGCCCGTTTCCGCTGATCGGCTCGTTCGCCTCTGACTGGCTACTGTATCTGACTTTCCTCTTTGTGCTGGGCGCCGTCGTCCGCTGCTATATGCATCGCATACCGATGGACGGCCGGCTGGCTGTGTTGGCGGCCGTCCTGCTCGCGATCAGCCTACTGTGGGGCGGATTCGTCGTTGTCGGACTGCCAGCCTACGCGTACCTGCTCATATATCTGGGTGTTGCGCTTCCGCGACGGCTCGGACGGGTCGGTCGTGGGCGGGACTACTCGTACGGAATTTACATCTATGCTTTCCCGGTGCAGCAAGTTCTGGCACTGGTCGGCGTGGCCGAGTACGGCATGTCATCGTACATCCTGTTGTCGGTAATCGGTACGATGCTGTTCGCTGTACCGTCGTGGCATCTTGTCGAGAAGCCCGCGATGAGATTGCGGGCCCTCGACGTCGCCCGCCTGCCCCGGCCCGCTCGCCCTGCCCCGGTCAGGCCGGCGGCCGCAGGAGGTCCGGCGGGCGTACGGTCGTCCGTACTGCCACAAAGCCCCTACCAGGGCGGTCGTAATGCCTATTCGGCTGCGACGAACGGCACCGCGGCAGGTGACGGAGACGGTGGCCAGGTGCCAGCTCCGCGCGGCTGACGGACCGGTGCGGGGAAGGCTGCGCACGTGCGCCAGGTCGCCGCAAGTCCATGTGCATGGCTGAAACCGGGCGCCGCCGCCACACGTCTGGGGGTATGTCGGTCGAATCGAGAACATCGACCGGACCCGGCGGCGGTGGGCGGGTAGCCGTCGCTGCCGGGTCACCGACAGGCGGATGAGGGTGAGAACCGTGGTGACGAGCCGATGGATCACAGGTCTGGGAATCGCCGTGCTGGCCGGCGCGGTGGCGGCGTGCGGCACGAACGCACCGGCCGGTGACGCGACGCCGACGTCCGACCCGGACCCGACGACGGTGACCGGGACCCCGACCGCCAGCCTGGCACCGCCGCCGGAGCCGACGGCACCCACGGGCGGCCTGCCGCAGGTGCTGTCCGGCACCCGGCAGGTCAGCATCGTGCGGGCCGAGGCGTTCGAGTCCGGGCTGTCGATCACCGACGACGGACGGTTGGCCGAGGTCGACGGCGACGAGGGCCGCCAGTTGTTCGTCGTGGTCCCGTTGCAGGGGCGGCTGTTCCTGATCGAGTCGTACCAGGCGACCGGCGGCGGTCCCGGTGCCGGTGACCCGGTCTGCTGGCGGGTGCGCAACCCGGGAGACGGGGGATCGCTGTCGGTCGAGGGTGCGGCCTGCGACGCCGGGGACCCCCGGCAGCGGTTCGCGATCGTCGCGGCCGACACCGGCGCCGACGACACCTTCATGATCAGCAGCAGGTCGGCGTACCTGCGCACCTCGGCCCGCTCCGGGCTGATCCTGGAGGAGCAGGGCGACGGTTCGCCGACCCCGGACGGGTTCCGGTTCACCGACAACGGGCCGGCGCCGACCCGGTGACCGGTGCAGGAACGACCAGGTGACGGGTGGAGCACGACGGATGCGTGACGCCGACGAGTTCGACGCCTTCTACGCCGCGTCGGCCCAACGGGTGCTCGGACACCTGTCCGTGGTGCTCGGCAACCGGGCCGACGCCGAGGACGCGGTCGCGGAGGCGTACGCCCGCGCGTGGGACCGGTGGCGGTCCGTGCGCGACTGTGACAGCCCCGAAGCCTGGGTACGCACGGTCGCGTACCGGATCGCGGTGAGCTCCTGGCGTAAGGCGGTGAACCGGCTGCGTGCCCACCGCCGCGACGCCAACGGCCACCAGGTCGACGAGGTGTCGGCCGACCACGTCGCGATCGTCGCCGCGTTGCGCCGGCTCGGTGTCGACCAGCGCCGGGCCGTCGTGCTGCACCACCTGGTCGGCCTGAGCGTCGCCGAGATCGCCGCGGAGACCGGCACCAGCCCGAACACGATCAAGACCTGGCTGGCCCGGGGCCGCAAGGCGTTGGCCGTACACCTGACCACCAGCGGCGACGAAGGGCGGAGCCGTGCCGTCTGACGACCGATTCGACGAGACGCTGCGCGACGTGGCCCGGCGGGCCGGGCAGACCGGCCGGCTCGCCCCGGCGGCGGACATCCGGCGGCGCGGCGAGACGCTGCGCCGACGCCGACGTGCCACCACCGCCGCGCTGGCGGTGACGCTGGTCGGAGCCGTCGGCGCGGGCGTCGCTGCGATCCAGTTGGTGACCGCCGCACCGCAGCTGCCGGTCGGGCCCGCCGGCCCGACAATGAGCGTGCCGTCCGGATCGCCGTCCGGTGCGCCGTCCGGTGCGTCGACTGGATCGCCGACCGGGGCGCCGACCGGGGCGCCGACCGGGGCGCCGACCGGGGCGCCGACCGGGGCGCCGGCCTCCGTCGGGGACGATCCGCTGCTGTCCGGGGACCGCCAGGTCGCGATCGTGCGTACCGACGCGTTCGAGTCGGCGGTGTCGCTGCTCGACGACGGCCCGCTGGGCGAGGTCGACGGGACCGAGGGCCGGCGGCTGTTCGTCATTGAACCGGCCGGGGCGGACACCTTCCGGATCCGCGCCGCCGAACCGAACCCGGACGGCTCCGACGCGTGCTGGCAGGTCAGGTCGTCGGGGGCGGACCCGCTGACCGTCGTCGCGGCGGACTGCGTGGCATCCGAGCCAAGGCAGCACTTCTCGATCAGCGCCGTGGAACGGGACGGTGGGGAACCGTCGTACGCGATCAGCAGCGCCTCGGCGTACCTGCAGCATTCCGCCACCCGGGGGCTGATCCTCGAAGAGCTGGGCGACGCGACGCTCGCGACATACTTCCGGCTAGTCGACAATGGTCCTTCGCCGGGGTGAGCCGCCCGGCCCGGCGGTTTGACGGTACGGCTGACTGTCGCGCTTGTACGTACTGCTCTCGCCGCTGGGCTTCGTCGTCGAATACCGTCGAGGTGCCGATCGATCAGTCGGCATCCGATGGTCTGACGACAAGATTTGCGGGTCAGGTGGTCACGGTGAACACAAACTCTGCCGGTGCGTTGGCGAAGTCCTTCCAGTTTGTTCACAAGAATCTCGACGGGTTCAAGATCAAGGAGAAAGTCGACTCGATGGGAATCAACGGCTACATCAACTACTGCGCCGGTCTGGCCGCCGGCACCGGGGCCGCTGCCGGGCTCGGCGGCGGCGTGACGCTGGCCCTGGGCATCCCCGCCGACCTCGCCAACACCATCGCCCAGCAGTTCCGGGTCACCCTCGCGGTGATCTACCACCGGACCGGGCGGTACGCGGTCAGCTTCCCCGAGTTCATGAAGATCGTCGGACTCTCGATCGGGGTGGAACTGGGCATCAAGGGCGTCGAGTTCCTCGCCCTGCGGGTCGCGCAGGAACTGCTCAAACGGCTCACGGCGCGCACTCTGGGCAAGGCGGTGCCGATCGTCGGAGCGGTGGTCGGCGGAGGGCTGAACTTCGCATTCATCAAGGCTGTCGGCTCGACGCTGCTCGCGTTCGAGGACCAGATCTTCAACGATGTTGCCGAGCGACCGGCGATCGGCGGTTGATCTCCGGTTGATTGGCGGGACGGCGGAATGTCGGCCGCCCCGCTGCGGTTGTTACCCGGTGCGTCCCGTGGCGTACGCGTCGTTGTGATTTCCGCACGCGGGGCGTTGGGCGCGGTCGGGAATGGGCGTGGTATCAGCCCTGACCGCCGCGCTGGGCACCGACTGACCGATTGTCCCGTTCGCGGGGTCCGGGCCGTTGCCAGACGATCAGTGCCCGGATCTTCCGCACCCTCCCGGAACGGAGATCCGCAGATGACCACCGTTCTTCACCGATCCGCAATGTCCGTCGCCGGTCTGCTGGTAGTCGGCGGTGTGGTGGCCGGTCCGGCTGCCGCAGCCCAGGCTGCCCCGGCCTCGGACACCACGAGCTTGACCACCACTGCCGCCAGTTCCGACCAGGGCGGGTGGTCCAGCGAGGGCCGGCTGCTGGACATCCGCTACGAGCGGCAGCCGAACTTCTACTACTGCGGTCCGGCCGCGACCCGGATCGCGCTGACCGCGCAGGGCCGCGAACTGTCGCAGGATGAGGTGGCCAGCAGGCTGGGCACCACGGTCGCCGGCACCGACTCGGCCGCGGACACCACCCGGGTGCTCAACGAGCTCACCGGCGACGACAAGTACCGGACCACCGCGATCGAGGCGTCCAAGGCGAGCCAGGCGCAGATCGACCAGTTGCGCGACGACGTGCGGGCGACCGTGGACGACGGCCGAGCCGTGGTGGCCAACATCATCGGTACGGTGAGCGACGTCGACGGCCGGACCCACTCGTACCCGGGCGGGCACTACGTGACCGTGGTCGGCTACGGCGAGGGCGGCGACGCTGTCAAGATCGCCGACCCGGCCTTCCTGGGCGCCGAACACTACTGGGTGAGCACCGAGACCCTGGCGCACTGGATCGCCACGCGCGGCTACTCGCACTGACGTCCTGACCTCGCCCTGACCATGTTGGCCGGGGGGTTGAAACACCAAAACGAAACCACCCCACAAAATCCACAACTCAGCCTTTACCCCATTCCAGCCTTTCCACCCCACCCCCCGAAAGCAGACTACACGAAGCAGCAGAATGCCGCCGAG
>NZ_JBSWXD010000216.1:0-8694 GCF_056160425.1 Micromonospora sp. ABR4_055 | reverse complement strand
GCGCTGACCCCCGGTGCCAACCGGCGGGCCGACACCAGAAACGCGGTATGCCCGATCATCCGGTGGTCGGGCCGCACCGCCAACCCGTCGACATGCCAGTCCCGCACCAACGACTCCCACGCCCGAGGCTCGGTGAACCCGCCGGCGGCGCGCAACGCCTCGACCAGTTCGCTCAGCTGCGGCGTGGTGGCGACGTAGCCGACGAAGACCCCGCCGGGCAGCAACGCCCGGGCCACCAGGTCCAGCACCTCCCACGGCGTCAGCATGTCCAGGATGATCCGGTCGAAGCCGACCTCCGGGCAGGACGCGACGTCACCGACGTGCAGCCGCCAGGCCGGGTGCGGGCCGCCGAAGAACGCCTGCACGTTCGCCCGGGCCACCTCGGCGAAGTCCGCCCGGGCCTCGTACGAGTGCACCTCACCGTCGGTGCCGACGGCGCGCAGCAGCGAACAGGTCAGCGCGCCCGACCCGGCACCGGCCTCCAGCACCCGGGCTCCCGGGAACACATCACCCATCGCCACGATCTGAGCGGCGTCCTTCGGATAGATCACCTGAGCCCCGCGCGGCATGCTCAGCACGTAGTCGGCCAGCAGCGGCCGCAGCGCGAGGTACGCGGTACCGCCGGCCGACGTCACCACGCTGCCTTCGGGCAGGCCGATCAACTCGTCGTGCGACAGGGCACCGCGATGGGTGTGGAACGACCGACCGGCAGCGAGCGTGACGGTGTGCATACGCCCCTTCGGGTCGGTCAACTGCACCCGGTCGCCCGGCTGGAAGGGGCCACGCCGGGTGGAGATCGGCGTGGTACTGACATCGCCGGATGCCACGGCGGTCGGCGGAGGGGTCACTGGCTCATCTTTCGGGTCGGTTCCAACAACTGCGCCAGATCGGCGACGTGCAGCACGCCGATCACGTCCTCGCCCCGGGTCACCAGGTACTGCGCGCCCGGATGTTCCTGCACGGTACGGACCACCTGCTCGCCGGTGAGGTCGACCGGGATCCGGCGGACCCCGTCGATACCGCGCGCGACGGTGTCGACCGCCACCCACGGACGGCGCTCCGGCGGAACCGCAGCGGCCGCAGCCCGGTCCACCAGCGCCACCAACCGGCCGAACGAGTTCGTCACCGCCATGGCCGGCTCCCGCCCACCCGGTTGCGCCGGGTGGGCGCCGGCGACCCGGCGCTGCGCCTCAGCCAACGGCGTCCCGCTCGGCACCGGAAAGACCGGCCGGGCGAGCGCCGCCAGGTCGACCAGTGGGAACCGGCGGCCGATGCGCGCGACCCGGATCGACTGGCCGGCACCCTGCCAGAGGGTGAACGCCACCAGCAGCATGAAGATCAGCCCGAACGGGGACAGGATACCGGCCAGCGTGAGCAGCACCACCAGGCCGGCGGTGCCCGCCGCAACGGCCCGACCGACCCAACCGGCGGCCTCGGTGCCGACGTGGCGGTCCCTGGTCACCGCCCAGACCGCGGCACGCAGCGCGCGCCCGCCGTCTAGGGGCAGCCCCGGCAACGCGTTGAACACCGCCACCAGCAGGTTCGCCGCCGCCAACTGGAACGCCAACTGGTTGATCAACGTACGGTCCGGCAGCAGCACGGTCGCCACCACCGAGACCAGGCCCAGGACCAGCGACACCGCCGGACCCGCCAGCGACACCAGCAGGTCGACCTTGGGGGTCGGGGCGTCCCGGTCCATCTCGGTGTAGCCGCCGAGCATCTCCAGGGTGATCCCGCGGACCCCGATGCCGTAGCGGCGGGCGGTCAACGCGTGCCCCAGCTCGTGCAGCAGCACCGAACCGAGCAGGCAGACCACGAAGCCCAGGCCGACCGCGTAGCGGGCCGGCTGCGGCACGTCCAACTGGGTGCGGACGAACTCGCCGTACAGCACGGTGACCAGGATCGCCAGGAACAGCACCGAGGTGTGGAGGTGCACCGGGAAGCCGAGCACCCGGCCGAGGCTGATCCCCGGCCGCCGGTCAGGGCGCCGGTCGGGGCGTTTCGCGGTGTCCTCCATCGGGTTGATGCTACGGAACGCCGTACCGGCCGGCGCGCACGGTTTGTCGCCGCGCCGCCGGCCGGACTGTCACAGCGGTGCCATACCCTGCGTGCATGACAATCGGCCCGGACATCGCGCCCGACGTCGAACCACCCCGGCTGGCCACGTTGTCGCCGTCGCGGGCGGCCGATTTCAAGACCTGCCCGCTGCTGTACCGGTTCCGCAGCATCGACCGGCTGCCCGAGCGAACCACCGTCGACCAGGCCCGGGGCACCCTGGTCCACGCCGTCCTGGAGCGTCTGTTCGATCTGCCGGCCGACCAGCGCACCCCGGCGGCGGCCGCCGACCTGGTCGCCCCGCAGTGGCAACGGCTGCTGGACACCGACCCGACGCTGGCCGACGTCGTCACCACCGGGCCGGCGGAGCCGACGCCGGACGAGCAGGCGGGCCGCCCGGAGCTGGACGAGTTCCTGGCCGCCGCCCGACACCTGCTCGACGGTTACTTCACCGTCGAGGATCCCCGCCGGCTGGAACCGGCCGAACGGGAGAGCCTGGTCAACGCGGTGGTCGACGGGCAGCTGCTGATCCGCGGCTACATCGACCGGCTGGACGTCTCCCCCGCCGGGGACCTGCGGGTGGTCGACTACAAGACCGGCGGTGCCCCCCGAGAGGCGTTCGAGTCCCGGGCGCTGTTCCAGCTCAAGTTCTACGCTCTGGTGCTGTGGCGTACCCGTGGCGTCGTCCCCCGGGTGCTCCGGCTGCTGTACCTGCGCGACGCCGAGATCTGCGACTACACGCCGGACGCCGAGGAGCTGCAGCGGTTCGAACGCACCGTCCTGGCGCTGTGGCGGGCGATCCTGCAGGCCACCGAGAGCCGGGACTTCCGCCCCAAACAGAGCCGGCTCTGCGACTGGTGCAGCTACCAGGCGTACTGCCCGGTGTATGGCGGGACCCCGCCGCCCTTTCCCGACCTGGCGCAGGACCTGGTCTCCTCCTGAGGGAGGAGACCAGGTTCGCACCGTGGTGGGCGCGACGCCACCGCCGTACCGGATACCGTCGCGACATGGAGCCCACCGAGCCGGACCGGTCCACCGGACCGCACGGGTCGCGGTGGTGGCGGTGGTGGTGGCGGTGGTGGCGTACGGCCCGGGGCGCCGGCACGACCGGACCGGTGCCGCCGGTGCTGGCCCGCGACGGCCTGCTCGCCGCCACGGTCGTCGGGGTCGATCTGGCCCTCCAGGCGCTCGGGCCGACCGGTCAGCCCGGCCCGAACCTCGGCTGGCCGGCCGTCGTCGGCTGGAGCCTGATCGCGGCGGCGCCGATCGCGGCACGCCGGGTCGTCGTCTGGCCGGCCGTGCTGGCCAGCGCCGCGATGGTGGCCGTCCCGCTGCTGACCGGCCACGAACCGGTGAGCATGGCGCTCGCCCTGATGATCCTGACCTACACCGCGGCCTGCTGGCTGGCGCTGCGCCCGGCGGTCGTCGCCACCGCCGTACTGTGGCTGCCGGTGCTGACCGTCAACGCGGCGCTGCCACAGGGTGCCGAAATGCCGGGAATCTCCCGGTTGTACCTGCTGTTCGTCAACGGACTGACCATGCTGGTCGCCTTCTTCATCGGGCGGACCGTGCACGCCCGTCGGTCGGCGACGCGGACGCTGGCCGAACGCGCCCGGGTGGCCGAGGAGAACCAGCGGGCGGCCGCGGACCAGGCGGTCGCCGACGAACGGCGGCGGATCGCCCGGGAGCTGCACGACGTCGTGGCCCACCACGTCAGCGTCATGGGGGTGCTGGCCACCGGTGCCCGTCGGGTGCTGCACCGCGACCCGGCCGCCGCCGACGAGGCGCTCGGCACCATCGCCGACACCAGCCGCAGCACGCTACGGGAGATGCGTCGGCTGCTCGACGTCCTGCGCACCGACGCCGAACCGGCCGACGCCGAGCTCACCCCGCAGCCAGGGCTCGGCGGCATCGAGTCCCTGGTCGAGCAGATCCGCGAGGCGGGTCTGCCGGTGACCCTGCGGATCGACGGGGTACCCGGGGACCTGGATCCCGGCGTGACGCTGACCCTCTACCGGATCGTCCAGGAGGCGCTCACCAACGCGCTCAAGCACGCCGGAGCGGCAACCGCCGAGGTGCGGCTCAGCTTCGGCGTCTACTGGCTGATCGTCGAGGTGTTCGACACCGGCCGCGGTCCCGGTCCGGACCGCGGCCGGGTCGGGCACGGTCTGGTCGGAATGCGGGAGCGGGTGGCCCTGTACGGTGGCACGCTGCGGACCGGCCCGCGCCCGGGCGGCGGCTTCCGCATCTACGCCAAGCTGCCGATGGAGCAGCTGGGGGCGGCTACCCGACAAGGAGCACCGTGACCGAACCCGGCATCGCCGCGCCGTCCACCACCCGTCCGGTCCGGATCCTGCTCGCCGACGATCAACCGCTGCTGCGCACCGGATTCCGGATGGTCCTCGGCGCCGAGGACGACCTGGACATCGTCGGCGAGGCGGCGGACGGGGCGGAAGCCGTCGACCTGGCCCGCCGGCTCCTGCCCGACGTCGTGCTGATGGACATCCGGATGCCCCGGATGGACGGGGTGGCGGCGACCCGGGCGATCGTCGACGCCCGGCTGCCGGTCCGGGTCCTCATCCTCACCACTTTCGACCTCGACGAGTACGTGGTGGGGGCGCTGCGCGCCGGTGCCAGCGGCTTCCTGGCCAAGGACGTGCCCGCCGAGGATCTGGTGGCCGCCATCCGGACAGTAGCGGTCGGTGAGGCCGTGGTGGCTCCCCGGATCCTGCGCCGGCTGTTGGACAAGTTCGCGCTCACCCTGCCCGATCCGGACGCGGCGCCGCCGAAGGCGCTGGACGTGCTCACCGAACGGGAACGTGAAGTGCTCATCCAGATGGCCCGAGGACTGTCCAACGCCGAGATCGCCAGCACCCTGTCGGTCAGCGAAACCACCATCAAGACCCACGTCGGACACGTGCTGACCAAACTCCGACTGCGGGACCGGGTCCAGGCCGTGGTGCTGGCGTACGAGTCCGGCCTGGTCCGCCCTGGCGGATGAGTCCGGCCCGAGCCTGCCCTAACGGATGAGTCCGGCCCGAGCCTGCCCTGGCGGATGAGTCCGGCCCGCCGGGATCATTCTCAGGTCGGAGGAGCGCCCCCGTCACGGGCGGAGTGGTGAACCGTTCCCGGGCAGGACCCGGGCAGGGCGACCGGAACATACCGTTGGCGGCAGACAACAACGGTAGGAGTCTCCGACGTGACAACGACGACAGCGACCGGACCAGCCGCCCGGGCAGCCGACGTGTGGAAGGTGTACGGCACCGGCGAAGCCCAGGTGATCGCCCTGCACGGCGTCACCCTCGACCTGGAACCCGCCCGGTTCACCGCCATCATGGGGCCGTCCGGCTCGGGCAAGTCCACTCTGATGCACTGCCTCGCCGGGCTCGACACCGTCACCCGCGGCACCATCACCATCGGCGACACCACTGTCACCGGACTCAACGACACCGGGCTGACCAGACTCCGCCGGGACAAGCTCGGCTTCATCTTCCAGCAGTTCAACCTCCTCCCCACGCTCACCGCCGAGGAGAACATCCTGCTGCCCATGGCGATCGCCGGCCGCAAACCCGACCCCGCCTGGTTCGACACCGTCATCGACACCGTCGGCCTGCGTGACCGCCTGCACCACCGACCCACCCAACTGTCCGGCGGCCAGCAGCAGCGGGTCGCCTGTGCCCGCGCCCTCGTCGCCCGCCCCGACGTCGTCTTCGCCGACGAACCGACCGGCAACCTCGACTCCCGCGCCGGCGCCGACGTCCTCGGCTTCCTACGCAACTCGGTACGCGACCACCAGCAGACCATCGTCATGGTCACCCACGACCCGGTCGCCGCCTCCTACTCCGACCGCGTCGTCTTCCTCTCCGACGGCCGTATCGTCGACGAGCTACAGCAGCCGACCGCCGAGGCGGTCCTCGACCGGCTGAAGGGCCTCGACGTCGCGGCGATCGAGCAGGAGCAGGTTTGATGCTGCGCGCCACGTTGAAGAGTCTGCTCTCCCGCAAACTGCGGCTGGTGCTGTCCGCAGTGGCGATCGTCCTCGGGGTGCTGTTCGTTTCCAGCGCCACGGTGCTCACCGACAGCTTGAGCAGCCGCTTCGAACGGCTCTTCCAGACCGTCAACGCGGACGTCGCCGTACAGGTGCAGGCGGCCGACACGGCCGGTCAGCAAGCGGAGCCGCCGCTGCTGACCGACGCTGACCTGAATCGCATCGCCGCTGTCAACGGGGTGGCGTCGGTGACCGGTGACGCCAGCTCTACCGGGGTGATCCCGTTCCGGGCCGCCGACGGCAAGGCGGTGCCGAGCCAGGCACCGCAGCTGGGCATCGGCCTGACCGCCGCCGGCGACGACGACGCGCTGCTCCAAATCGCCGAGGGACGCACGCCCAGCGCCGACGACGAGGTCGCGGTGACCCGGTTGACCGCCGAGCAGGCCGGCGTCACGGTCGGCGACCAGCTCCGGGTGTACGTCTCCAGCGCCTACCAGGCCAGCGAGTACGACGTGGTGGGCCTGCTGGAGTACAGCGGGGGCAGGTCCACCCTCGGTGGCGAGACACTGGTCGCCTTCACCGTACCACAGGCACAGCAGTTGTTCTACGGCGAGGCCGGGGTGTTCGGCACGGCACAGTTGACCGCCGACCCCGGTGTCACCGACGACGAGCTCAAGCGGCTGGTGGCCGACGAGCTGCCCGCCGGGTTCGAGGCGGTGACCGGCGCAGAGCTCGCCGACGAGCAGGCGTCCCAGTTCACCCAGCTGCTGACCTTCGTCAACTGGTTCTTCCTCGGGTTCGCGCTGATCGCGTTGCTGGTCGGCATGTTCCTGATCTTCAACACGTTCAACATCCTGGTCGCGCAGCGGTCCCGCGAGCTGGCCCTGCTCCGGGCACTGGGTGCCAGCTGGGCCCAGGTCACCTCGGCGGTGCTGA
Organism: Micromonospora sp. ABR4_055; assembly: GCF_056160425.1. Taxonomy (NCBI): domain Bacteria; kingdom Bacillati; phylum Actinomycetota; class Actinomycetes; order Micromonosporales; family Micromonosporaceae; genus Micromonospora; species Micromonospora sp. ABR4_055. The sequence goes on along the minus strand of NZ_JBSWXD010000216.1, from coordinate 1,715 downwards.
TCGAGGCGCTGGTCGTCGGCGTGATCGCGGCCACCCTCGGCCTGGCCGCCGGCATCGGCGTCGCCGCCGGCCTGCAGTTCCTGGCGGTCGAAGCGCTGTCGCTGCCCGCTGGCGGGTTGATCGTCTCACCGGTCGCGATCCTGGCGTCCTACCTGGTCGGTGTACTGATGACCATGGTCGCGGCGTTGATTCCGGCGATCCGCGCCTCGGCGGTTCCGCCGGTGGCCGCGATGCGCGACGTGGTCCGCCCGGACCGGCCGCTGACCGGGCTCACCACTACCGGCGGGGTGGTCACCGCGCTCGGCGCGGGGCTGCTGGCCGTGGGTCTGATCGGTGTCTCCGGGCTGACCGCCGTCGCGCTCGGCGGTGGCGTGCTGCTGTCGATCATCGGCGTGGCGCTGCTGTCGCCCGCCCTCACCCGTCCGGTGGCCGGCACCGTCGGTCGCCTGGTCAGCTGGGGTACGGCGACCGGTCTCGGCCGACGCAACACGCTGCGCAACCCGCGGCGTACCGCTGTCACCGCCGCTGCCCTGATGATCGGGGTGACCCTGGTCAGCACCATCGCGGTGATCGGGTCGTCGTTGAAGGCAACCACCACCGACCTGGTGGAGAACGGCCTCGGGGCCGAGATCATCATCTTGACCAACGGCCAGCAACTGCCGACCGGGCGGGAGGGTTTCGATCCCGCACGCCTCGACCAGGTAGCCGAGATCGACGGTGTGACCGGCACCGTCGCGTACCACATCGCGATACTGACCGCCGACGGCCGCCCCAACCAGCTCATCTCCGCCACCGACCTGTCACAGGCCGGCCCGATGTTCGCTCTCGAGACCGTACAGGGCCGCCTCGACGCCGGCGACGGCGAGACGGTGGTCGACGTGAACACCGCGCAATCCAACGGATGGACGGTCGGCGACGACATCGTCATCGACATGCCGCGTGGCGGCGAACGGGCCTACGAACTCGTCGGCGTCTACCGCACCGCGCTCACCGCCGGGCTGATCCTGCCCGAGTCCCAGGTGCAGTACCTCGCCGGGCCGCTGGCCTACCAGGGGTTCGTCGCCACCACCCCGGACGCCGACGTGCAGCGGATCGTCGCCGAGACCGAGGCGCTGATGGCCGACTACCCGTTGGTGACGGTCGGCGACCGCAGCAGCTTCGTCGAGCAGCAGAACCAGCTGGTCGACATCCTGCTCAGCATCTTCTACGTACTGCTGGCCCTCGCAGTGCTGGTGGCCTTCATCGGAATCGTCAACACCCTGGTGCTGAGCATCTACGAACGCACCCGGGAACTCGGGCTGCTACGCGCGGTAGGGATGAGCCGACGCCAGGTCCGCCGGATGGTCCGCGTCGAATCACTGCTGATGGCGGTCTTCGGCTGCCTGCTCGGTGTGGCGTTGGGCGTGGCGCTCGGACTGGCCGCGTCGTTCGCAATGCGCAGCCAGGACGTGCTGTCGGTGGTCAGCGTGCCGGTCGGCCAACTCGTCGGGTTCGTCGTCGCCGCCGCGCTGGCCGGCGTGGTCGCTGCCTGGTGGCCGGCCTGGCGGGCGTCCCGGTTGAACGTACTGCAGGCGATCTCGCACGAGTGACCGACCAGGCCGGGTGGAAAGGAAAACGAAAAAAAGGTGAGCGCCACCCAACAACAAAAGGAGAACGGGCCCGCGCAACAGAGGAAAAGAAAGCCGAGACGGCACCACCCAGGCACAAAAAACTGG
>NZ_JBSWXD010000215.1:0-8777 GCF_056160425.1 Micromonospora sp. ABR4_055 | reverse complement strand
GGCCGAGCCGCCGCCGACTGCAGCAGCACGCTGACGGCGAGGCCGGCCCGCGGCGGCGAGGTCCAGTCTCGGCCGAGCCGCCCGCGCCCGGCGTGCTGCTGCTCCGCCGTGATCACCAGGCCTTCGGCGGCACCGGCTCGCGCGGCGGCGAGCACGTCCGCGTTGGTGGAGCCGGTCTGCGCCCGGACCTGCACGTCGGTCCACAGGCCGTCGGGGACGACCAGCGCGCGACGCAGACCACGCTCGTCCAACGGCGGACGGTCCAGATCGGTGTACGGTGAGCCGGCCATCCGCCCACCCTACGGCGGCACCTGGCAGCGCACCGCGTCTGCCACAGAACCAGGCATGCTCCGGGAAGGAGCATCGCGCCGCTGATACAAGGAGTCCAGCCGCCGCCTGGGGTCGTGGCGGAGACCAACGGGATCTCCCTAATTTGTGACGGTCGATTCTTGCGTCACCGATCATTGATGGTTACCGTTTCAGCACGGGGCGTGACTCTAGAACGTTCTAGGTCTCGATGGTCACCAGAGTCACTTGGCACCTGCTCGGCTGTCATGCCCCTTCGTCGACCGGATGGATCGGATGGAGAGGCGCAATGAGGAGACTGCTCGCCATGCTGGCGGTCGCCGCCACAGCCGGGGCCGCTCTGCTGGTTCCGGCAACTGCGCAGGCCGATGCCGGATCGGCGCTGGCCCTGTGCACCTCTGGCCGGTTCTGCAACTGGACCGGCACAAACTTCTCCGGCACGCTGTTCCAGGGCATCCCGCTGCCGGGTACGTCCGTCTGGTGCATCAACATGCCGGTCGGAACGCGCTCGATGAGCAACGGCACCAGCCTGACCCTGAGCGCCAACCAGAACCGCTGCGAGAACTCCGGCGGGTCGGCATCGGTGGTCGGCCCGGGGCAGGACAGGGCATCCTTCTCCTTCGTGGTCAACTCGGTGTCGTACTGCAGCGTCTGCCGCCAGCCGCGGGGAAGCATGCCGGGCGAGTAGACCGTCCAGACCGAGGATCATGGTCGCCTGCCGGCGTGGATCGCCGGCCGGCGATCCACAGCAGACAAGCGGCAGAGGATGGTCGTCCCGTGCTCGACAGGTCCCCGTCGCGGGTACGACAGCGGGCCACTGCTTGCGATCCGATGGACGCAGCTTGAAGGCACCCGTACCCTATGGGGCATGGAGAGCCGCCCGCTTGACCTACTGCTGTCGATGGCAGGAGTGGCTGGGTGAGCGCCTCGGCGATCGCCGGAACCAGCTCGGCTCCACGCGGTGGGCGCCTCCGTCGGTGGCTTTCGCTTCCCGACCGTCGTCCCGTCACGGTAGCGGCAGCGGTCGTGGTCACGGCGGTGCTCGGGGCGTTCGGCGCGGCGACCGGCTCCATGCTCGGGGCAACCACCCTGACCAATCTTCCGAGCGACACCGCGATGGTCGACCTGACCAGACGTGCCAGCGGCGTCGAGGCTCCTTCGGTCGTGCTGCGGCAGACCTCGGCACAAACAGCGGACCGGGTATTCACTGCGGTGACCTTGGACGGCAGGTGGGACGCGTCGCAGGCCCGGCAGCGCTACGCCGCCGCCGGCTGGTCGGTCTCAGAGATCGAGGTCGTACACGACCAGGCGGGCGTGGCGGACCCCGCTGCCTGGACCAGCGACTACATCCCCTCCCGTTACGACCGGTTCACCGCCGAGCATCACGGACTGGTCGTCGCGATCGCCGGCATGTCCGTCGGCGGCAAGACCACGGTCGGGGTGGACGCCTGGGCCGCAGGCTCACCAGTGCTGCGCATCCTGCTGGTCGCAGGCGTGGCGCTCGGGCTGTCCACCGGATGGCTGCTCGCGGCGGCGGTAGCACGGCGGATCCACTCGACACACCCCGCGCACCGGATCACCGTGGCTGCGCTGTCCGCCACCACCGTCCTCGTCCTCGCGGCACCCGTCGTCGCCCTGTATGTCAGCCTCGCGCACGCGATACGTCCGCACGCTCATACCGGCGGCCCGCTCCCCAGTGTGCACCACGCGCTGTCGCCCGTCCCGTACTGGCCAGCGGCACCGCCGTGGCTGCTTCCCGCCCTCAGCGCCGTCGGCGGGCTGCTCGTCATCGTCACCGTCGTGTTCGCCGCCCGGCCGCCGCCGGCCCGACTCGCCGCAGTCGGCATGCCGACTGGCGGCGTCCGCATCGCCGACGACTTCGAGGTGGCGGCGAACATGGTCAAGGACTCGATCGCCGAAGCCCGGACCGATCGCCGCGCCGCCCAGCGGTTGTTGTTCCTGTCCGCCTATCCAGACTGGACACCTGACGCGCTTGACCGGATGCGCGGTCGTCTCATCGACTCGGGCGTGCCCGCCGCCTTCCTCACCACCACCCAGCCATCCGGGCCACCGCAACCCTGACCCAGGCCCTCTCACCGAGACGCGGGTCCCGGAATCGTGGCTGCTCCGCCGCCTCCCTCCGCAGCGGAGCAGTCTTTCAGGTTGGGCCGGTGTCGCTCCGTCGCGCTACCAGTGGTCGCGCCGCTGCGGCACCGGTGCCACGCCGCGGAACGGATGCCCGGTGACGGTCGTACCGACCACCGGCACTGCTACCGGCGGGTCCATCGCGGGGACGGCCGAGTCCGACGCGGGAACGGCCCGGTCCGACGCTCGTACGGGTTGTGCGTACGCGTCCGTAGGCCGGTCGAACCAGTCAAAATCCTCGTCAGCAGCAGCCGGCGGCGCAGCAGCCGGCGGCGCGGCAGCCGGCGGCACAGCAGCAACCGACGGCACAACGACGGGCGGCACAGCGGCCACCGACGGCTCCGGCAGCACGACGGCGGGCCGACCACCCCGACGTTGGCGCGGCACGGTCACGCCGACCGTGTGGCGTCCACCGGGCGTCGCCCGGCGACGGAACAGCCCGGTACGGGTGGCCCGACGTCGCCCCCGCCCTCGACGGCGCCGATGCGGCGCGGCGTCCAGACTTCCGGCCCTGCGGCTGCCGACGGTGGCCGCCCGCGCCGGCCAGAGCGTCCGCCGCATCACCAGCAGCACCGTCAGACCGGACGCGATCAGCGCGACTCCCAACACTGTCACGTGGTGGTAACGAATCGGGCAACAGGCAGGAAACGTCGTCCCGGGGTCGATCGACCCAGGCTGGGGCCGGCCCGACGGCGGCGTACTGAGGGAAACCGCACACCGTCGGCCCCTGACCGGCGGTCGCGACGTCGATAGCATCCGCGGTGTGGGCGTGACGAGTGAGCAGTCCGGGACCGGAACCGACCTCCACAGCACCGCCGGCAAGCTGGCGGACCTGGAACGCCGGGTCGACGAGGCGGTGCATGCCGGCTCGGCCCGCGCGGTCGAGAAACAGCATGCCCGGGGCAAGAAGACCGCCCGGGAACGGATCGCGATGCTGCTCGACGAGGGTTCCTTCGTCGAGTTGGACGAGCTGGCCCGGCACCGGTCGACCAACTTCGGGTTGGAGCGCACCCGCCCGTACGGCGACGGGGTGGTCACCGGCTACGGCACCGTCGACGGCCGGCAGGTGTGCGTCTTCGCGCAGGACTTCACCGTCTTCGGCGGCTCGCTCGGCGAGGTCTTCGGCGAAAAGATCGTCAAGGTGATGGACCTCGCGATGAAGATCGGCTGCCCGGTCATCGGGATCAACGACTCCGGCGGCGCGCGCATCCAGGAGGGCGTGGTCAGCCTCGGCCTCTACGGCGACATCTTCTTCCGCAACGTCCGCGCCTCGGGCGTCATCCCGCAGATCTCCCTGGTGATGGGGCCCTGCGCGGGGGGCGCGGTGTACTCCCCGGCGGTCACCGACTTCACCGTGATGGTCGACCAGACATCGCACATGTTCATCACCGGCCCGGACGTGATCAAGACGGTCACCGGCGAGGACGTCGGCATGGAGGAGCTCGGTGGCGCCCGCACCCACAACGCCACCAGCGGAAACGCCCACTATCTGGCCACCGATGAGGAGGATGCCGTCGACTACGTCAAGGCGCTGCTGGCGTACCTGCCGAGCAACAACCTCGACGAACCGCCGACGCTGTCGGCCGACGTGGCGCCGGCCGACACCGAGACAGACCGTGAGCTGGACACCATCATCCCCGACTCGGCCAACCACCCGTACGACATGCACCGGGTGATCGAACACGTCCTGGACGACGGCGAGTTCCTGGAGGTCCAGCCGCTGTACGCGCAGAACATCGTGATCGGCTTCGGCCGCATCGAGGGCCGGCCGGTCGGGGTGGTCGCCAACCAGCCGATGCACTTCGCCGGCTGCCTGGACATCAAGGCCTCGGAGAAGGCCGCCCGGTTCGTGCGCACCTGCGACGCGTTCAACATCCCGGTGCTGACCTTCGTCGACGTGCCCGGCTTCCTGCCCGGCACCGACCAGGAGTGGGACGGGATCATCCGGCGCGGCGCGAAGCTGATCTACGCGTACGCCGAGGCGACCGTCCCGAAGGTCACCGTCATCACCCGCAAGGCGTACGGCGGCGCGTACGACGTGATGGGGTCGAAGCATCTCGGCGCGGACCTGAACTTCGCCTGGCCGACCGCGCAGATCGCGGTGATGGGCGCGCAGGGCGCGGTGAACATCCTCTACCGCGCTGAGCTGGCCGCCGCCGACGACCCGGCGGCGGTGCGGGCGCAGCGGATCGCCGAGTACGAGGAGCGGCTGGCCAACCCGTACGTGGCCGCCGAGCGCGGCTACGTCGACTCGGTCATCGCACCGTCGCAGACCCGGTTGCAGGTGGCGCGCGGGCTGCGGATGCTGCGTGGCAAGCGGGAGACCCTGCCGCCGAAGAAGCACGGCAACATCCCGCTCTGACCGGTTCGGGTCGCAGCGGTACGGGTCACCCGCCCGGTGGCGTCGGCAGGTCCAGGTCGGCCAGCCACGGGCTGGCCAGCAGCAGCGCTCCGATGAACAGCGCCGCGAGGTTGACCAGTCCGAAGAATCCCACCCAGACCAGGCCGGGCACCCGGGTCAGCCAGGCGAGCTGGTCGGCGTCCGACTCCGGCGAGCGGCCCTGGGCACGCAGCCGCTGCAGCTCACCGACCGGCCGCATCCCGCCGATCAGCAGGAACCACACCCCGGTGTACGCGAACGCGGCCTGCACCTCCGGGCCGGCGAACCACGAGACGGCGAAGACCACACCGCCGGTGGCCAGGATGGACACGATCCCGAAGAGGTTGCGGATCATCACCAGCATGGCGAGCAGCAGCGCCACGGCGATCCAGAGCAGCAGGGTGATCCGGTTGCCGCCGAGCAGCAGGGCACCGGCCAGCCCGACCAACGACGGCGCGACGTAGCCCGCCAGCAGGGTGAGGATCATGCCCAGCCCGGTCGGTCGGCCGGCCGACAGGGTCAGCCCGGAGGTGTCCGAGTGCAACCGGATCCCCTTGAGCTTGCGGCCGGTGAGCAGGGCGATCAGCGCGTGCCCGCCTTCGTGGGCGATGGTGATCGCGTTGCGGCCGATCCGCCAGGGCAGCCGGGTGAGCACCGCGGCCAGCGCGACGGCGGCGGTGATGAGCACGAGCAGTGGCGGCGGGTCGGTCTGGGCCGTGAAGAGGCGGTCCCACATTTCCGTCAGCCCGGTGATCGACACAGCCAGCGAGCCTACTCACCGCTCGCCACGCCCACCAGACCACCGTCCGCCGGCAGGCACGACCGTAGGTTCGCCACCGGCCCGCTCACTGACGGTCATGCGGTACGCGGCCACAGCGGCGAGCGTCACGGCTGTGCCGCCGGACAGCACCAGCAGTACGGGTACCAGACCGACGCTGGCGACCAGCAGGGCCGCATCGGCCAGGGCCACCAGCATCCACAGTGCAACGCTCGGCTTGGCGATCCGTCGACGGTTGACCATGTCGCACCCCTCCTTCCGTCGCGCTCCGGTTGTACCCGGAAGATCGGAAGTTCATGCGGGTAGTTCGAGGCTCAGCTTGCGGCGGGCTGGAACCTGCTCGCCATCAGCTCGAAGTAGACCAGGTCCTGCTGCCAGCGTTCGGCCGTGGTGGACCAGTAGATGGAGTACGCCTTGTCCGGCGCGGTGACGAACCCCCGGTTGCGCACCTGCAGTCGGTTGCCCTGGTTGCTGGTGTAGCGGAACTCCCAGTCGGCGGCGTCGAGGAAGTAGTCAACGGCCTCGATCCGTACCCGCTCGTAGTTGTTGTAGGTGCCCCGCCGCGCCTGCTCCTGGTTCTGCCAGTCGGCGACCGGATCCGGCTTCGGGTTGTCGGTCTGGTCGATGATGATCAGCCGGCCGAGCTGACCGTTCTCCCGAAACTCCACCCGGGTTCGTTCGCGGCTGACCGACCAGCCTTCCGGCACCGGCACCGAGAACCCGGTCTGGTCCTCGTGCAACCGCCAGCCGTCGGGCAACGGCGACTGCGGGTCCGGCGGCTGGGGCGACTCATCGCTCTGCGGCGGCACCGCCGGCACCTCGGGCGACGTCTCGGCCGCCGGCGAGCTCGGCTCGACACTCGGTTCGGCACTCGGCGCCCCGGAGGTGGGGGCCGGGGCCGACGGCGTGGCCGAGGCGGCTGGACCGGTGCCGAGCTGGCCGTCGGGCTCGTCCTCGTCGCCGGCGGCCAGCAGCGCGCCGGTCACCAGCAACGCCAGTACGACGACAGCTGCCACACCGCTGATCAGCCAGGTACGCGGCAGCTCGGTCATGGACCGGACGGCCTGCGCGGCGCGGTCGAACAGCAGGGCCGGCGCGGACCAGTTTCGCCGGTCCGACGCGCTGGCGGCAGCAGCCGCCGACCCGGGTTGTTCCTCGACCGGCGGCCGCTCGGCGGGCTCGACGACCGTCGGCTGCTCCGTCGCCGTCGGCTGCTCAGCCGCCTTGGCAGCCACTGGCTGCTCAGCCGCCTTGGCAGCCACTGGCTGCTCTGTCGCCTTCGCCGCCGTCGGCTGCTCAGCCGCCTTGGCAGGCTCGGCGGCCGGGGACCGCTCGGCCGTCTTGCCGTCCGGCGCAGTCTCCTTGCGGCCCGGCACCACCTGGGTACGCTCCGCCTGGGGCAGCACGGTGGTCTCCGACGGTGGCTCACCGGCTTTGGTCGGCAACACACTCGTCTCGGCTGCGGCTGCGGCTGCGGTCGCCGCGCCGGCAGGTTGGTCGGTCGACGGCACCACCCTGGTCGGGTCCGCCGAGTTGGTCGGGCGGGTGACCGGCGGGCCGTACTTGGCCGGGCCGGGGACGACCGGCAACGCGGACGGCAACGGGGCCACCGGCGGCGACACCGGCTCCGACGGGACCGGGGTGCGTGGCGCCCCGCCGCGCGGACCCGGCACGATCCCCGACCGGGACTCGCCGGGGCGGACCTCCCGGCTGCCGTACGGGCTGGGTCGGCGTACCCCGTCGAGCAGTGAGCGACCGCGCCGCGGACCGCGACCTGCGGCGCGGGTCAGTAGCCGCTCCGCCTCGTCGGCCTTCATCCGGGTGTACGGGTCCTTGCGCAGCAGCCCGGCCAGCACCGGCTTGAGTGGGCCGGCCCGGCGGGCGGGCGGCGGCGGCTCGGTGGCCAGCGCGGACAGCGTCGCGATGGCGGTCTGCCGGGCGTACGGCGACTGCCCCTCGACGGCCGCGTACAGCGTCGCGCCGAGCGACCACAGGTCGCCTTCCGGGCCGGCGCTGCCGGTCCGGGCCCGCTCCGGGGCGATGTACGCCGGTGAGCCCAGCACCAGCCCGGTACGGGTGACGTTGGGGTCGCCCGGCACGGTGGCCAGGCCGAAATCGGTGAGCACCACCCGGCCGTCGTGGCCGAGCAGTACGTTGCCGGGCTTGACGTCCCGGTGCATCACCCCGGACAGGTGGGCGGACCGGAGCGCGCCGAGCACGCCGAGGCCGATCTCCGCGGCCCGGGTCGCCGGGACCGGGCCGTTCTGGGCGAGCACGTCCTGCAGCGACCGGGACGGCACGTACTCCATCACGATCCACGGGTCGCCGTCGGTGCGCAGCACGTCGAAGACGCGTACCACGTTGATGTGGTTGAGTCGGGCGATCGCCCGCGCCTCGCGCAGCGAGCGCTCCCGCATCTCGCGGCGTTCCTGGTCGGTGAGGCCCGGTGGCGGCACCAGCTCCTTGATCGCCACGTCCCGGTGCAGCACCTCGTCGCGGGCCTTCCAGACCCGGCCCATGCCGCCCTGACCGAGCGGCTCGACCAGCCGGTAACGGTCTGCAACTAGTTGCGGGGGCACAGCGGACATCCGAATGACCGTACCCGGAAGGTTTGGGTGCCACACGATCGGCACGCGGCCGGTGTGAGCCGCGCGTCATATGGTACCGGGGTGGCAACCTGACGCCGACGGTAGCGCGCCAGTAATGATCACCACTCGCCGCCGGTCGCCGGCCGGCCTGGTCGGCACGTACGCTCGGCCGATGAGTGACGCTGAGCCGGCCTGGCGGATCGTCCGGGGCACCCCGACCCCCGAGGAACTGGCGGCGCTGGTGGGCGTGATCGTCGCCCGTACCCGTCCGGTTTCCGACAGTGGCACCGATCGGCCGGCGCCGTCGCGGTGGGCCCGCACCGCTCGACCCAAGCCGAATTTCCCCGGCCGGCTCGGTCCGGACGCCTGGCGGGCCGCCGCCCTGCCCCACTGATCATCGGTACCGGGTACTACGGCCGTTGACATCCTCGCCGCCCTAAACGGCGGCGATTCCAGCCACGCCGCGCGTGACACGCGCAGCGTTCTGGTGGGTTACCGTTTCACCGCGCGGTGCCGGGACGGGTCCCGGTCCTACCCGCGCTCCACGGTCGTTGACGTCCGCCTGCCCGGCGGCCTTGAT
>NZ_JBSWXD010000214.1:0-8825 GCF_056160425.1 Micromonospora sp. ABR4_055 | reverse complement strand
TGAGAAACGCACCCGTTTTCCTGGGTTTTTGGGAAAACTTGTAGGGAGGGGAAAAGCTTCCCAATACCCCTTTTGGGGGGGGGGGGGGGGGGGGGGCCCCCCCCCCCCCCCCTCCGCTCGATCGAACTGACGTGATTCGCCCGGCCTCGGCTACCGGCAATCCCTGACACTGCCGGTGGTGCCCTCGGTCGGGGCGGTCGCTGGTGTCAGAGCGCGGGCTGCTCGATCTCGGCGCAGGAGGCGCAGCACGAGCTGGCGCCGCAGCAGGAGCTGGAGCTGCAGCTCGACGAGCCGGAGGAGGCACCGGTCTCGGGCAGCGCGGCCGAGTCGCGGATGGAGCTGACCGACAGCTCGTCCAGCTCGAGGTCTTCGACGTCGATGATCTCGTCGGACATGTGATGCACCTTTCGGGAGAGGTTCGCCCCGCACGGTCGGCGAGGACGTCGGTGACCGGCGCCGACGGTGGCGCCGGTGGATCAGGTGACGTAGCAGCAGGAGCAGGAGGCGCGACCGCCGTCACCGGCCGAGGAGGCGCCGGTCTCCGGCAACGCCACCGAGTCCCGCATCGCGGTGACGGTGAGTGGCCCGAGGTCCAGCCCGTCCACGTCGATGTCCAGGTCGTAGTCCTGGGTGGCACCCCAGGACGTCGACAGTTCCGCCAACATCGCGCACCTCCTTGTCGGCCCGGGAGCCGTTCGCTGGGCCGCTCCTTGGCTTCCACCTGACGTTCTAGCTTGTTGCTGCGCTTGAGATTAGTTGAACGTCTAGGTCCGGTCAATCATTGGAGCTGACTGAATTAGGGCAGCGCTCAGCAGGTGGCCACGATTGGCGCAGAAAGCTGAGGGTGAGTCGGAAATGTCAGCTCAGCTGATCCGACTGACCAAACCCATCGAATCGGGCGATACACCGCAACAGGCGGTTCCGCAGTACTGCGGCCCGCTCGGCGAAATCCCGCTGCATCGTCGCGTACTCGGCCCGACCTGCCGCGGTCTCGATCCGCACCGGGGGATAGCCCAGCTCCCGCAGGTCGTACGGACTGGCCCGCATGTCCAGGTCCCGGATGTCACGGGCCAACTCGAAGCAGTCCACCACCAACTCGCCGGGCACCAGCGGACTCAACCGAAAGGACCACTTGTACAGATCCATGTTGGCATGCAGGCAGCCCGGTTGTTCGAAGTCGGCCTGGTCGGAGCGCTGCGGGGAAAACAGGTTCAGCGGCCGGGCCGCCGGGGTGAAGAATCGGTACGCGTCGAAATGGCTGCACCGGATCCGCTGGCCGTCGACGAACTCGGCGAGGCCGGCCGGACTCATCCGCAGCGGCCACCGGTGGTGGCGGACCTCGTCGGCGGGCTGCCGGTAGACCATCGCCCACTCATGCAGGCCGAAGCAGCCCAGGTGCGCCGGCCGGGCCGCGGTCCGGGCCAGCAGGTCCCGTACCCAGGTGACGAACTCGCCGCGCCGGGCCAACAGCCCGGCGGTGTCCACGGTGACCGCCACCCCGTCGCCGCTCGGAACCGTCCGGTAGTCCCGGCCCCACCGCGTCGGCTCGGTGTCGGCGAGCCGCACCCCCGCCCCCGGATGCCAGCGACGCAGCTGCGCCGGCCGGTACGCGTAGTAGGTGAACAGGAAGTCGGCGACCGGATGTGGCTCGCCCCGGCGGCGGCGTTCCAGGTGTGCGCCCACCAGCCGGTCGACGCGCTCGGCGTGCGCGTCGCGGCGCCGGGTCCAGGTAACCCGGTCGAGCAGGGTGTCGGTCACCACCCGACCAGGGTAGGCCGGCCCGGTCAGGCCGGCCCGCCAGGTCCGATCCGGTCAGGCCTCGTCGGCCGGCTCGTCGTCGAGCCGCGCGCCGGACCGCAGCACCGCGTCCGGCCGGCAGAGCACGCTCACCCGGTAGGACAGCCCCAGGTTGGACCAGATCTCACCGCTCAGGGACAGGCAGAGCCCGACACCGGGCTCGCCGTCGGGGTGCTCGAAGAAGTCGACCGTCGGCGCGGCGAGCGCGCCGACCAGCCCCTGGGTCTGCCGGGCGGTGGCGGCCACCTGCACCAGCCCGCCCGTCACCTGAATTTCCACGTCATCCAGGGCATCGACGGCGTACCAGTGGGTGTCCGGCAGGAACAGCTGCGCGTCCACGCTGCGGCGGGTGTAGTCGGGGCCGGCCAGGCCGGTGTCGTCCGCCGGGCGGTCACCGAGCCACGCGGTGCCGGCATAGTCGGTACGCAGCCGCTGCGCCTCGGAACGCCACTCGGTGACCAGGGTGTCGAGACGGGGTTGGGCGGCAAGGTGGACAGCTGCTTCGATCACCCCCGGGACCCTAGCACCGTGGCCGGGTCCCGGGGTCCCTCCGGTGCGCAGTCCAGTGCCTGGTCGACGACCAGGTCCAGCGGGGTGGCCACACCCGTGCACCAGGCGGCGTCGAACGCGTCAGGGGTCAACGCGCGCCGCGCGGCGTCAAGGGCGGCGTCCCGCCGCTGCTGCACCGCCACCGGTGCGACCAGACCGAACCGGTAGCGCAACGAGTCGACCGCGGCGAGAATCCGTACCGCCAGGGCCGGGTCGTCGTCGACGGTCACCTCGGCCACCGTCTCCAACGAGGTGGACAGGTCCGCCCGGTCGCCCAGCTCGAACCGCCGTTCCAGGGCGGCGACGAACAACCGCAGCGCGGCCGGCCGGTCCCCGCCGGCCAGCTCGCACTGCCCGAGATGGTGCAGCGCGACCGCCTCGCCGAACAGGTCCCCCAGCCCGGTGGCCAGGTCGTGTGCTTCCCGGGCCACGGCTGCCGCGCCGGCCGGATCCGGCCGGGCCAGCAGGATCTCGGCCAGACAGGTCAAACCGAGCAGCACGCCGCGACTGTTGCCGGCCTCCCGCTCCAGCGCCAGGCACTGGTTGATGTGCCAGTCGGCGTCGGCGATGTCGCCGGTCCGCAGGCAGACCTTGGCGAGGTTGCCGAGCGCGATCGCCATGCCGGGCTTCGCCCCGAGCTCGCGCCACACCTCCAGTCCGTACCGGAAGTGTTCGCCGGCCTCGCCGTAGCGGCCGGCCAGCATCGCCGCGACGCCGAGGATGTTGCGGGCCTGCGCGGCGCCCTCGGCGTCGCCGGCCTGCTCGGTGAGGCGCAGGCACTCCTCGCCGAGCCGGGCGGCGGTGGCGGTGTCGTCCTGGGTGGCGGCCAGCACCGCCGCCGGATAGAGCAGTTGGCGACGGTGCTCCACGGCCAGCCCGGCGGGGGCGGAAAGCAGCCGGTCGAGCCACTGGCGGCCGTCGCGGATCTGGTTGCCGTTGCGCCAGTACCGCCACAGCCCCAGGCACAGCCGGGTCGCGGTGGCCAGGTCGTCGGCGGCGAGCGCGTACTCCAGCGCGGCCCGCAGGTCCGGGTAGTCGTGGTCGATCTCGTCCGCCCAGCGGCTCTGCTCCGGCCCGACCATCCCGGCGGCCGCCCGGTCCGCCAGCCCGGCGCAGTACGCCAGATGGTTGCGCAGTTGCCGGGCCCGCTGCCCGGTGGTGCACAGCTGGCGGGCCCGGGCCTGGATGGTGTTCAGCATCGCGTACCGGCGGGTGCCGGACCGCCTGGTCACCGCCACCACCAGGCTCTTGCGGACCAACGCCTCCAACGCTTCGGCGACCCGGTCGACGGCCGCAGACCCCGCCGTGGCCGCAGACCCCAGCCCGGCGACGGCGGCCACGGCTGCCGCCGTCGGCTCGGCGGTGAAGACGGCGGTCGCGGTGAACACGTCCTGGTGCGCCGGCTCCAGCAGGCCGAAACTCCAGTCGACCGTGCCATGCAGGGTCCGCTGGCGGGCCGGCCGGTCGCGTGGCCCGGGACCGAGCGGATCCAGATGCGGGCCGAGCCGGTCCAGCACCACCGCCGGGCTCAACTGGTCGGTACGCGCGGCGGCCAGTTCGATCGCCAGCGGCAGTCCGTCCAGCCGCCGGCACAGCTCCGCCACCGCCGGCAGCGCGTCAGCGGTCAGCCGGAAATCCGCGTCGGCAGCTCGGGCGAGCTGGTCGAACAGGGCGATCGCCGGATGCTGCGCCACCGCGCGGGCGGCGGCCGACGCCCCGCGCGGCAGGTCGTCGAGGCGGGGCAGCGGCAGCGGCAGCACCCGGTAGACCTGTTCGCCGTAGATCCCCAACGGCTCCCGGCTGGTGGCCAGCACCCGAACGCGCCCGGCGGCGGCCAGCAGCTGGCCCAACGGCGGTCCGGCGGCCAACGCCTGCTCCAGGTTGTCCAGCACCAGCAGCAACTCGGTGTCCGCGGTGTGGTTGACCACCGCGTCCAGCACCGCCTGCCCGGCGCGAACCGGCACGTCCAGCGCGGCGGCGACCGCGGTGAGCACCTCCGTCGCGGTGCGGCAGGCGGCCAGCGCCACGAAGCACACCCCGTCGTCGAACCGGGCCGCGAGACCGGCGGCCACCGACAGCGACAGCCGGGTCTTGCCGATCCCGCCGGCGCCGACGAGCGTGACCAGCCGGCTGGTCGCCAGCAGCGCGTCGATCCGGGCGACGTCGCGGTCCCGGCCGACCAGCGGGGTCAGCGGGGCCGGCAGCCGCACCCGCCGCCGTGGCCGGCCGAGCAGGTCCGGGCTCAACGTCCAGCCGCCGGTGCCGGAACCGACCAGGCCACGGCGGGCACGTACCCGGTCGAGTTCCCGGTCGGCGGCGGCCGGCAGCCCGCCGGTCTGCCGGACGAACCAGTTCACCAGGGTCCGGCTGGGCTCGCCGCGCAGCGCGGTCCGCAACCAGATCCGAGTCGTCGCCGGCGACCACGGGGCGAGCTCGATCTGCTCCAGCTCTGGCAGGTGCACACCGGACGGACCGACACCGGGCAGCGGTCCGGGACCGGTCACCGAGACCGGCTCGCCGGCACCGGCGGGCCCGGCCGGGCCGGCCGTCTCGGTGCTGGCCTGCACCAGCCCGAGCACGGCGGGCAGCAGCCGCGGACGGGACCAGACCCGCAGCAGGTGTGGGACCCGGTCGACGGCGGCGAGGTCGGCGATCAGCACCACCTGGTTGGCGAAGACCGGCAGCGGCAGCGGCTCCGGTTCGGGCGGCACCGTGACCACGGCGAACCCGCGCAACGCGGCCAGCCGGGCGGTCTCGACGAGGAAACGGGTGTGCCCGGCACCCCGCTGCCCGTGCACCCGGGCCGCGCCGCGGCCGGTCACCTGCAGCCGGGTCAGGAACTCGTGGGTACGGCGCAGCGCCTCGTCGCGCTCCCACAGCCGGGAGCCGCTCCCGTCGGTGATCTCCACGTCATCGGCGACGGCGCTGTCCCGCCCTCGCCGTTTGGCGAGATAGTTGCGCCGGTCAGCGTGGTCCAGCAGGTGTTCGGCGGTGGTGCCGTCCGCAGGTGCGCTCGCCACCCCGAGGCTGACCGTCAGGTGCAGCGGCGGGTCTCCGGAAAACTCGGTACTGCGGATCCGTTCGGTCAGCCGCAGGGCGAGCCGGACCGCCTCGGTGCGGTCGGTCTGCGGTAGCACCACGACGAATTCGTCGCCGCCGTAGCGGAACAGCACGTCCTGCGGCCGGCAGGTGGCGCGTACCCGCTCGGCGAGCTGGCGCAGCACCCGGTCACCGCGTAGGTGGCCGTAGACGTCGTTGACCGTCTTGAAGAAGTCGACATCGAACAGGAACACCCCGCAGGGATGCCCCGCCCGACCCAACTGGCGTCTGAGGAATGGATCAAGGGACGCGCGCGGACGGGCTCCCGTGACCGGATCGGTCGCCGCCACGTCGTACTTCTCACCGCCCTCGTCACCACCGGCGTGCCGGTCACCGGACCCGCCTGCCGCGACCTGGTGGGCCGACGGGCGTGTCGGCGTGGTTAACGGTGCCTCCACTACGGCACCACCGAATTGGATGCTATCCGTCGGTCACCGGGCATGGGAGTCCACCGGCCCGACGCACGTCCTGCACGATAGGGGGATGTTCGTTCTCAGCCGAGAGGTTTCTGCTACGTAACATGTCCACCGTGGTACCGGGAACGCGTCCTTATCGGATCGACTCTCCGGTAGCCATGATCTTGTTATTCGCCAGGAGGATCGCACCGGTGCCGACGATGAGCGCTGTACACCAACGGCGCGGATACCGAAAACAAATCGCTGCACTGTCGACGGTCGTGGTGCTCGCCGCCGCCGTGGCCGGCGGGTCGGCGACGCGGCCGGACGACGTGCCCGCGACGCGGCCGGGCACCGCACCGGCCGGGGACTTCGCCAGCCTGTGGAACGGCTCCCCCGGCATCGGCCAGGGCACCTCACTGGCCGACGTCCGGAGCATCGTCGGCGCGGACACCCCGGCGACGGCGGCACTGGACGGCACCGGGATCGGCATCGCGATGATCGACACCGGGGTGGTACCGGTCCCCGGCCTGCCGGCGAACCGGCTGGTCAACGGCCCGGACCTGTCCTTCGAGTCGCAGGCGACAAATCTGCGCTGGCTCGACACCTACGGACACGGCACCCACCTCGCCGGTGTACTGATCGGCGACGATCCGACCAGCGGCGCACGCGGGCTGGCACCGAAGGCGAAACTGACCTCGGTCAAGGTCGGTACGGCCAACGGCGCGGTCGACGTCTCACAGGTCATCGCGGCGGTCGACTGGGTCGTCACCAACCGCGACCACGACCCCACCCATCCGATCCGGGTACTGAACCTGGCGTACGGCTCCGCCGGCAACCCAGCCTTCTGGACCGATCCGCTGCACTTCGCCGTCGAACAGGCGTGGCACGCCGGGATCGTGGTCGTGGCGGCCGCCGGCAACGACGGCAACGGGTTCGGCCGGCTGGACAATCCAGCGACCAACCCGTACGTCGTCACGGTCGGCGCCAGTCTGACCAAGGGCACGCTGACCACCGCCGACGACGAACTCGCGCCGTTCACCAACCTCGCCACCGCCGGCCGGCAACTGGATCTGCTGGCTCCCGGCGAATCGGTGCTGTCGCTGCGTAACCCGGGCTCCAACGTCGACAACCACTACCCCGGTGCCCGGGTCGGCAGCACCCTGTTCCGGGGCACCGGCACCTCGCAGGCGGTCGCGGTCACCTCGGCCGTCGCCGCGCTGCTGCTCCAAGCCAAGCCGTGGCTGACCCCGGACGAGGTCAAGCAGGTGCTGGTGGAGAGCGGCACCTTCCTGCCCACCGGCGGGGGCGCGAACCTCGGTCTGCGCAGCATCAACCTGCAGACGGCGCTGACCTACACCCCGGTGTGGCAGCCGCAGCAGTGGACAAGGTCCGACGGACACGGCCCGATCGACGCGTCCCGGGGCACCAGCCGGGTGGCCCGCAACAACGTGACGCTGCAGGGCGAGCAGAGCATCTTCGGCCCGTTCAGCAGCCCGGCCTGGGCCAGCCAGTCCGCGGCCCGGACCGCCTGGTCCGGCGGCGTCTGGCTGGGCCACCGGATGGCCGCGGACGGCTGGACCGGCACCTCCTGGGCCAGTCGCACCTGGGGCGGCGCGGCCTGGACCTCGCCGTCCTGGGACGGCTCTGGGTCCTGGGTGGACCCCGCCTGGTCGAGCCACTTCTGGTCCACCGGATCGTGGACGCCGGGCGACTGGGGCTCGCACTTCTGGTCCACCGACAGCTGGGCCAACGCCTGCTGGTGCTGACCGGGCCGAATAGCTGACCAGGCCGCGTACCGGGTCAGTCAGGATCGCCGCGGCGCAGACGCTTCGTCTGCGCCCGGCGTTTCTTGTCGCTGATCCGCCGTTCCTTCGCCGCCCGGGACGGCCGGGTCGGCCGCCGCGGCGGCGCCGGCGGCGCGATCGCCTCCCGCAGCAGCGCGGACAACCGGTCCCGGGCCGCGGCCCGGTTCGCCAACTGGTTGCGGTGCTCGCTGGCGGTGACCGTCAACACCCCGCCGACCAACCGACTGGCCAGCCGCTGCACCGCCCGCTGGCGCAGCCACGACGGCAGCGCGGTCGAGCCGGCGACGTCGAACGACAGCTCGACCCGCGAGTCCGCCGTGTTGACACCCTGGCCGCCGGGTCCGGACGAACGGGAGAACCGCTCGGTCAACTCGCCCGCCGGGATCACCACCGAGTCGGTGACCCGCATCTCGCCTGCCGCCATCATCCGACAGTACCGCCGCCCTCGGCGCCGACCACCTGGGCGGTGGTCAGCCGCCCCGCCGGATGATCTCGTCGGCCGTCTGCTCGGCCCGGTGGATCGGGATGGCGAAGCCGATGCCGATCGACCCGACACCCTCCAACGTGGCGATGGCGGTGTTCACCCCGATCACCTCGCCGTCGACGTTGACCAGCGGCCCGCCCGAGTTGCCGGGATTGATCGACGCGTCGGTCTGCACCGCGGTCTGCCGCCCGCCGTTGCCGAGCATCACCTCACGGTCCAGGGCGCTGACAATCCCGGCGGTGACCGTGCCGGACAGGCCGAGCGGGGAGCCGACCGCCAGGACCGACTCTCCGACCTGGGTGGCGCCGGGCTGGGCCAGGGCCAGCGGACGAAGACCGGCGGACGACGGCACCCGCAGCACCGCGATGTCGCTGTCCGGGTCCCGGCCGACCACCTCGGCGACGAGCCGCCTACCGTCCTGGGCGACGACGCTGACCTGGTGGCCGTTGAGCGGAGTCCCCGGTTCGCTGTCGCCGTCCAGGATGTGGTCGTTGGTGATGATGTGATGCTGGTCGTCGATCGCGAAGCCGGACCCGCCGGATATCATG
Organism: Micromonospora sp. ABR4_055; assembly: GCF_056160425.1. Lineage (NCBI taxonomy): Bacteria > Bacillati > Actinomycetota > Actinomycetes > Micromonosporales > Micromonosporaceae > Micromonospora > Micromonospora sp. ABR4_055. Next base: position 145 of record NZ_JBSWXD010000214.1, on the reverse strand, counting down.
CTGCCCCGCTCGACCTGGACCGACACCACACCGGGCAGCACCTTGGCCGCCGCCGCCACCAGGTCCGGCGACACCCCGGGGGTGGCCGACGGCGACGGCAGCGCCGCCGGCTGTCCCGCGTCGCCGCCCCGGCCGGCGACCACCG
>NZ_JBSWXD010000213.1:0-8867 GCF_056160425.1 Micromonospora sp. ABR4_055 | reverse complement strand
CCGTGGCGGCACCGGCGGGCCGGGCCCACCGATCGGCCGGGCGCACCGGCCAGTTGGCCGGTGCCGGTCGCGGCGTACCCTGGTGGGGCGGTCCGCGCCCGACGTGGATCCGCGCCGCACCGGCGACGCCGAGGAGGGGCAGACGGTCATGGCGATCGATGAACGCCGTCCGTCGCTGCGCCGGTTCCTGCGCCGGCTCGCCGCCACCGAAGCCGAGCTTGACGCCGAACAGCTACAGCGGGAGAGCGCCGAGTGCGGAGCTACCCCCGCCGGGCAGTGTCACCGCGGCGAGGTTGTCTCGGTCTCCGGTCGGCTCCGTACGGTGGTCTACTGCCCTCGGACCAACCTGCCGAGCCTGGAGGCCGACCTCTACGACGGTAGCGACGTCGTCACCCTGGTCTGGCTGGGCCGGCGACGGATCGCCGGTATCGAACCAGGCCGCCAGCTCACCGCCCGCGGCCGGGTCGCGGTCCGCGACGACCGTAAGGTGATCTACAACCCGCACTACGAGTTGGAATCCCCCCGGTGAGCCGGCCGGTCCCGTCCGGCGCCGCCACCGACGAAGGAAGGCGGTGCCGATGACCTCTGGACAGCACCCCCCGGCAGCCGGCAATGACGACGAGGAACGCCTGCCGAGCATCACCGAGCAGATGGCCGAGCAGCTCGGCGGCTGGCGCGGGCTCGTCGAGTCGAGCGTGCCGATCGCCGTCTTCGTGGTCTGCAACGTCATCTGGGAACTGTCGGTGGCGCTGATCGCCGCGGTGAGTGTCGCGGTCGGTATCGCGGTGGTCCGGCTGCTGCAGCGTCGTCCGATCCGGCACGCGGTCAACGGGCTGTTCGGCATCGGCATCGGTGCCCTGCTCGCCTGGCGGACCGGCGAGGAACGCGACTTCTACCTGCCCGGCATCCTGTACGGCATCGGCTACGGACTGGCTCTGCTCGGCTCGGTGGTGATCCGCCAGCCGCTGGTCGGCTGGATCTGGTCGGTGCTCGCGGCAGGCGGCCGCTCCGAGTGGCGCGCCGACCCCGTGCTGATCCGCACCTTCAACCGGCTGACCGTGCTCTGGGGCGTCGTCTGGCTGCTCAAGGTCGGTGTACAGGCCGGCTTCTACGTCGCGTCGATGGAGACCGCGCTGGGCGTCTCCCGGCTGCTGCTCGGCTATCCGCCGTACGCGGTGCTGCTGGCGATCACCATCTGGGTCGTCCGTCGGGTCAACCGTGAGCGCCACGGCGCCGGACCGGTGCTGGCCGCCTCGAACTGACAGCCGCCCGTCCGCTGGCCGGCCGGGGTTCAGTCCTGCGGTGGCGGTTGCTCGTTGCGGACCGGCGCTGGCGGCTGCTCGCCGCGCCGGGTGCGGGCCACGCTGTCCGCCCCGAGGACGACCGCTCGGACGTCGTCCTCCACCTCAGCGGTGCAGACGAAGACGAGTTCGTCACCGGGTTCGAGCGGGTCGTCCGGGCCGGGGGTCAGTACCCGCTTGCCCCGGACGATCGCCACCAGGGCGGAGTCGCGGGGCAGCGGCACGGTGCGCACGGCGTGCCCGACGTACGGGGCGTCGGTCGGCAGGGTGATCTCCACCAGGTTCGCCTCACCCTGGCGGAAGGTCATCAGTCGGACCAGGTCGCCGACCGTCACCGCCTCCTCGACCAGTGCCGCCATCACCCGTGGCTTGCTGACCGCCACGTCGACGCCCCACTGCTCGGTGAACAGCCACTCGTTCTCGGCCCGGTTCACCCGTGCCACCACCCGGAGGACGCTGAACTCCGTCTTGGCCAGCAGCGAGACCACCAGGTTCACCTTGTCGTCCCCGGTGGCCGCGACGACCACGTCGTACGTGCTCAGCTCGACGTCCTCCAGGCTGGCCACCTCGCATGCGTCGGCCAACACCCAGTCGGCCTCCGGCACCCGGTCCGGCAGGAACAGCGCGGGATTACGTTCGATGAGGGTCACCTGATGGCCGTTGCCGATCAGTTCCTGGGCGATGGAGCGGCCGACGTTGCCGGCACCCGCGATGGCCACCCGCATCACCGCGCTCCTTCCGGCAGGCTGCCGGCGGTCAACGTGACGGCGTCGGCAATGTCGTCGGTGACCAGCATGAAGACCTGGTCACCTTCCTGCAGCACGGTGGACGGGGTCGGCAGCGTGCCGATTCCGAACCGCATCAGGTAGGCCGCCCGGGTGCCGGCCGCCCGCTCCAGCGCCTGCAGCGGCCGCCCGATCCACTCCCGGTGCAGCGGCACCTCGACGATCGACACCGTGCTGGTCGGGTCCCGGAAGATCTCCACGTGCCCTTCGGGGACCAGGTGCCGCAGCATCCGGTCGGCGGTCCACCGTACGGTCGCCACCGTCGGGATGCCGAGCCGTTCGTAGACCTCGGCCCGCCGCTGGTCGTAGATGCGGGCGGCGACCCGGGACACGCCGAACGTCTCGCGGGCCAGCCGGGCCGAGATGATGTTGGAGTTGTCGCCACTGGAGACGGCGGCGAAGGCGTCGGCCTGCTCGATCCCGGCCGACTGCAGCACGTCGCGGTCGTAGCCGGAGCCGGTGACCCGGGTGCCGGCGAAGTCGTTGGGCAGCCGACGGAACGCGTTGGCGTCCTTGTCGATCACCGCGACCGAGTGGCCGCGGTCCTCCAGGTTGTGTGCCAGGGTCGAGCCGACCCGGCCGCAACCCATGATCACGACGTGCACCTGGGCCCTCCCGCAGGGCGATCCGTCGAACGCGTGCCGGAGCGGACCCACGTTCACCTGCCAGCCTGCCACGCGGCGGCCGGATGACGCGCCGACCGTACCGTGCCGGCGGGCAGGCCGCGTGATCAGCCACCCGGATTCGTCGGGAGCCGGACGGCCGTACCCTTAGCGCTTGTGGCCAGTCCGACCTCCCTGATCAAACGGCTGCTGCTGGGCCGGCCGTTCCGGTCCGACCGGCTCCAGCACACCCTGCTGCCCAAGCGGGTGGCGCTGCCGGTCTTCTCGTCCGACGCGCTCTCCTCGGTGGCGTACGCGCCGGACGAGATCCTGCTGACCCTGTCCATCGCCGGGGCGGCCGCGTTCGTCTACTCGCCGTGGGTCACTCTGGCGGTGGCGGTGGTGATGGTCACGGTGGTGGCCAGCTACCGGCAGAACGTGCACGCCTACCCGTCCGGTGGCGGCGACTACGAGGTGGCCAGCGTCAACCTCGGTCCTCGGTTCGGCGTCGGGGTGGCCAGCGCCCTGCTGATCGACTACGTACTGACCGTCGCCGTCTCGGTCGCCTCCGGGGTGGCCAACCTCGGCTCGGTGCTGCCGTTCGTGGCCGAGCACAAGGTGCCGGTGGCGGTGGCGGCCATCGTGGCGCTCACCGCCCTCAACCTGCGCGGGGTGCGGGAGTCCGGGCGGATGTTCGCCGTACCGACGTACGGCTTCGTCATCGTGATCACCGCGGTGATCGCCACCGGCCTGATCCGGATCTTCATCCTCGGGCACGACCTGCGCGCGCCCAGCGCGGACCTGGTCATCGCCGCCGAGTGGGTCGACCTGACCGGCTTCGCGATGGCGTTCCTGCTGCTGCGGGCCTTCTCGTCGGGCTGCGCGGCGTTGACCGGGGTGGAGGCGATCTCCAACGGCGTGCCGGCGTTTCGCCCACCGAAGAGCCGCAACGCCGCCACCACCCTGGTGCTGCTCGGCGCGCTGTCGGTGGCCATGATCGCCGGGATCATCTGGCTGGCCCAGCTCACCGGGCTGCAGTTCGTGGAGAACCCGGCGCTGCAGATCGAGTCCGGCCCGGACGGCTACGTGCAGAAGACGGTGGTGGCCCAGCTGGCCGAGACCGTCTTCGGCTCCGGTGTGCTGCTCTTCGTCGCCGCCGGGGTGACCGCGCTGATCCTGTTCCTCGCCGCGAACACCGCGTTCAGCGGATTCCCGGTGCTCGGCTCGATCCTCGCCCAGGACCGGTACCTGCCCCGCCAGCTGCACACCCGGGGCGACCGGCTGGCGTTCAGCAACGGCATCCTGTTCCTCGCCGGCTTCGCGATCGTGCTGACCGTGGTGCTTCAGGCCGAGGTGACCCGGCTGATCCAGCTCTACATCGTCGGGGTGTTCGTCTCGTTCACCCTGTCCCAGGCCGGCATGCTGCGGCACTGGAACCGGCGACTGCGTACCGAGCGGGACCCGGCGGTACGCCGTCGGATGCACCGGGCGCGGGCGATCAACGGGTTCGGCATGACGCTGACCGGCGCCGTCCTGGTCGTCGTGCTGGTCACCAAGTTCGCCCTCGGCGCGTGGATCGCGATCGCCGCGATGGCCGGCGTGTACGCGCTGATGCTGGGCATCCGCCGGCACTACGACACGGTGGCCCGGGAACTCACCCCGGCCGAGGGCCGGCCGGTGCTGCCCGCCCGCAACCACGCCGTGGTGCTGGTCAGCAAGGTCCACCTGCCGACGCTGCGGGCGGTCGCGTACGCCCAGGCCACCCGCCCGGACTCGCTGGCCGCGCTCACCGTACGGGTGGACGACGCGGACACCCGCGCGGTGCAGGCCGAGTGGGACCGCCGCGAGCTGCCGGTGCCGCTGACCGTGGTCGACTCGCCGTACCGGGAGATCACCCGGCCGATCATCGACTACGTCAAGTCGGTGCGTCGCGACGCGCCACGCGACGTGGTCACCGTGTTCATCCCCGAGTACGTGGTCGGCCACTGGTGGGAGAACCTGCTGCACAACCAGAGCGCGCTTCGGCTGAAGGGCCGGCTGCTGTTCGAACCGGGGGTGATGGTGACCAGCGTCCCATGGCAGTTGGCGTCGAGCGTCGGCCGGGACCTGAGCCGGTACGACGAGGCGCTCAGCCGCGGTCCGGCGCGTGGTCCGCGCCCGATGCCCACTGATCCGATCGACCCGGTCGACCCGGACGATCTGGCTGTCGCGTCCGATTCGGCCGGGCCGACGGTGCCGACGGTGCCGGCGGATCCGGCGGGGTCGGGCGGCCAACGGCCGGCGTCGGAGGGGCAGGTACGCGGTGACCGGTGACACCGGAAATTCCGCACGGGCCGACCTGGCGGAAGGCGACCGGACGACGGTACGGGTGGGCACCGTGGCACACGGCGGCCACTGCGTCGCCCGGGTCGACGGCCAGGTGGTCTTCGTCCGGCACGCCCTGCCGGGCGAACTGGTCACCGTCGAGATCACCGAGACGCACCGGGGCTACCTGCGCGGTGACGCGGTGACCGTGCACGAACCGGCTCCGGACCGGGTCGAGCCACCCTGCCGGTACGCCGGCCCCGGCCGCTGCGGCGGCTGCGACCTGCAGCACGTCACCGTGGCCGGTCAGCTGGCCTGGAAGGAGGCGGTGGTCCGGGAGCAACTGCTGCGACTCGGTGGGCTGACCGGGGCCGAGGTCGACGGGTTGGCGCCGCAGGTCCGGCCGCTGCCGGGCGGACCGCTCGGCTGGCGGACCCGGGTGCGCTACACCGTCGACGCCGCAGACCGGGCCGGCCTGCTCAAGCACCGGTCACACGAGGTGGTGCCGGTGGACCGTTGCCTGATCGCCCACCCGGCCGTGCAGGCGGCGCCGGTGGTGCCGGCCGCCGGACGTCGGTGGCCGGGTGTCGACGCGGTCGAGGTGGTCGCCTCGGCCGCCGGCGAGGTCGTCGTCACCCCGGTCGGCGGGTCGGCACCCCGGTCGGCGGGGACGTCCGGCGCTGGGTCCGGTGCGCAGTCGGACCTGCCCGGCGCGGTGTCCGATGCGCTACCCGGTTCGGTGACGCAGGTCACTGAGTCCGCCGCCGGCCGCCACTGGCGGCTGCCGGCCGGGGCGTTCTGGCAGGTGCATCCGGCGGCCGCCGACACCCTGATCACCTCGGTGCTGGACCTGCTGCGTCCCCGTCCCGGCGAGTCGGCGTGGGACCTGTACGGCGGTGCTGGTCTGTTCGCCGCCGCGGTGGCCGGCCGGACCGGGCCGCACGGGCGGGTCACGATGGTCGAATCGTCGTCCGCCGGGGTGGCTGCGGCCCGACTCAACCTGGCCGACCTGCCCCGGATCGAGGTGGTCGCGGCCCGGGTGGAGACGGCGCTGACCCGCCGCCGGATCACCGGACCGGTCGACCTGGTGGTGCTCGATCCGCCCCGGGCCGGTGCGGGCGCCCGCGTGGTCGCCGGGATCGCAGCGGCCACCCGGCGGGCCATCGCCTACGTTGCCTGCGACCCGGCCGCGCTCGCCCGGGACGTGCGTACCTTCCGCGACCTCGGCTGGTCGCTGACGGCGTTGCACGGCTACGACTGCTTCCCGATGACCCGGCACGTCGAGTGCGTCGCCCTGCTTACCCCGGCCGCCGGTCGATGACCCCGGTCGGACGGACCCGCGGGCAGGCCGCACATCGGCCCGCCAGCAGGCCGCACGTCGACCGGTCGGCGGCGCTGCGCAGCGGCGCGATCCCGATAGACTCTGCGGTCATGGGCGGACGCCGTACGCGGGCCGGAGCGTACGCCGCCGCCGGGTAGCCGCCCAGCGCCGCACATCGGCGCGCGCCGGGCAGTTGGGAGCGAAATTGAGCCAGGTAGAGGCAGGATCCGACGGCCGATTGCTGGCCACCGTCCGCACACCTCAGGACGTCAAGCGGCTCTCCGCCGACGAGCTGGCGGTGCTGTCCGCCGAGATCCGTGACTTCCTGGTCGCCAAGGTGTCCCGCACCGGCGGGCACCTGGGACCCAACCTCGGTGTGGTGGAGTTGACCATCGCCATGCACCGGGTCTTCGACTCACCTCGGGACCGGTTCCTGTTCGACACCGGTCACCAGGCGTACGTGCACAAGATCCTGACCGGCCGGCAGGCCGCCTTCGACCAGCTCCGCCAACGAGGTGGCCTGTCCGGCTATCCGAGCCAGGCCGAGAGCGAGCACGACCTGATCGAGAACTCGCACGCCTCCACCGCACTGTCCTATGCGGATGGTCTGGCCAAGGCGTACGCGTTGCGCGGCGAGGCGCGCAGCGTGGTCGCCGTCGTCGGTGACGGGGCGTTGACCGGCGGCATGTGCTGGGAGGCGCTCAACAACATAGCCGGTGCCCGCAACCCGCTGGTCATCGTGGTCAACGACAACGGCCGGTCGTACGCGCCGACCATCGGTGGTCTGGCCGACCACCTGGCGGCCCTACGGCTGAACCCCGGCTACGAGAAGGTCCTCGACCTGGTCAAGGACACCCTCGGCGCCACCCCGATGGTCGGCCGGCCGATGTACGAGGTGCTGCACGCGGTCAAGAAGGGCATCAAGGACGCGGTCGCGCCGCAGACCATGTTCGAGGACCTCGGCATCAAGTACGTCGGCCCGATCGACGGCCACGACCTGGCCGCCGTCGAGTCGGCGTTGCAGCGGGCCAAGGGCTTCGGCGGGCCGGTGATCGTGCACGTGGTGACCCGAAAGGGGTACGGCTACCGGCCGGCCGAGGAGGACGAGGCCGACTGCCTGCACGGTCCGAGCAGCGCTTTCGATGTGGAGACCGGCAAGCTGCTGGCCGCGCCGGCGGTGAAGTGGACCCACGTCTTCGCCGACGAGCTGGTGGCGGTCGCCGACGAGCGGCCCGACGTCGTCGGGATCACCGCGGCGATGGCCGAGCCGACCGGCATCGCGTCGCTGGCCCGCAAGTACCCGCACCGGGTGTACGACGTTGGTATCGCCGAGCAGCACGCCACCACCTCGGCCGCCGGCCTGGCGATGGGCGGGCTGCACCCGGTGGTCGCGGTCTACGCGACGTTCCTCAACCGGGCGTTCGACCAGGTGCTGCTGGACGTGGCGATGCACCGGTTGCCGGTGACCTTCGTGCTGGACCGGGCCGGGGTGACCGGCCCGGACGGGCCCAGCCACTACGGCATCTGGGACATGTCGGTCTTCGGGGTGGTGCCAGGGCTGCGGATCGCCGCCCCCCGGGACGCGGCGACTCTGCGTGAGGAGCTGCGCGAGGCGGTGGCGGTCGACGACGGCCCGACCCTGGTGCGCTTCCCGACCGGTTCGGTCGCCGCCGACCTGCCGGCGGTGCGTCGGGTCGGGGGGGTGGACGTGCTGGTCGAGTCCGACCGGCGCGACGTGCTGCTGATCGCCGTCGGCGCGTTCGGACACCTCGGCGTCGACGTGGCGGCCCGGGTCGCCGAGCAGGGCTACGGGGTGACCGTGGTCGACCCGCGCTGGGTCCGTCCAGTCGCCGCCGAGCTGGTCGAGCTCGCCGCCGCACACCGGCTGGTGGTCACCGTCGAGGACGGGGTACGCACCGGCGGTGTCGGGGACGCCGTTGCCAAGGCGCTGCGCGATGCCGATGTGCCGGTGCCGCTGCGTGATCTCGGCGTACCGGCCGACTGGCATCCGCACGGCAGCCGGGCGCAGATCCTTGCCGATCTGCGGCTGACCGCGCAGGACGTGGCGCGCGACGTGACCGGCTGGATCTCCGGGCTGGATGATCCGGACAACGACCCGCCGGCCGGCACGGGCTTCGTCGGTGACGTTTCCGGTGACCGGGCCACCACCCGACGTGGTGCCGGCCGGCGCAGCTGAGCGTCGAGTCAGTCGCTCGCGCACCGGTTCCCGCGAGCTCTGCGGACGGCCGTCGTTCGGGGTTGATCCACTCTGCCTCATCGACACGCCGTCGCCGAGTCATCGCAAGCTTTCCGTGTTGCCGAGGTGCGCCGCCGACATCCGGTCCCGGGACTGCAAGGCGGGGGAGAAGGGGGGGGGGGGACGGAGAGGAAGGGGGGGGGGGGGGGGTTGTGGAGGGGGGGGGGGGGGGGGGAGAAAGGGGGGGGGGGGGTAAGGAGGGCATCGGACATTTTCGCTTTCCTCCCGCGACGCTTCCCGACCGGGCGGGTTGCGCCTCCCGCCCGGACACCGGCCCGGGGGACGGGCCTGCCCGCA
>NZ_JBSWXD010000212.1:0-8946 GCF_056160425.1 Micromonospora sp. ABR4_055 | reverse complement strand
GGGGGGGTATGGGGTGTTTGTTTTTTTTTTTCCTCCGGGTTTTTTTCTTTTTTTTGTTGCCCGCCCCTTTCCTCCCCCCCCCCCCCCCCCCCCCCTCGCCCCCCCCCCCCCCCAACCCCGACAGCGGGGACTCAGGCGCGTACCCCCTCCAGGGCGGCCTCTCCCTCGGCCCGGGCCGACAGCTCGGACCAGGCTGCCCAGGTCTGCAGCCGGCCGGCGTAGACCCCCTGGGCGGCCTCGTGCGGCTGGCTGCCGAAGAACACCCGCAACGGGGGTTCCTCGGCGTCGACGATTGCCAGCAGGGCGCGCCCGGCGGCGACCGGATCGCCCTGACGCAACTGGAACCCGGCCATCGCCTCGCGCAGCGGGCCGTAGGCTGGATTCGGGGCGGAGAAGACGGCGGAGGTTCCACCCCAGTCGGTGCCGAACGACCCAGGCTCCACGATGGTCACCTTGATTCCCAGGCCGGCCACCTCCTGGGCCAGCGACTCACTCAAGCCCTCCAGCGCCCACTTCGACGCGTGGTACCCGCCGAGGGCAGGGAAGGCCAGCACCCCGCCGGCGCTGGAGATCTGCACGATGTGACCGCTGCCCTGATCCCGCAGGTAGGGCAGGGCCGCCTGGGTGACCCAGAGGGCTCCGAACAGGTTGGTCTCGATCTGGGCCCGGATGTCGGCCTCGCTGATCTCCTCGACGGTCCCGAACAGTCCGAATCCCGCGTTGTTGACCACGATGTCGAGGCGGCCGAAGTGCTCGTCGGCCTGCTGCACCGCAGCGACGCAGGCCGCCCGGTCGGTGACATCCAGAGCCAGTGGGAGGATGGCGGCGCCGTACTCGACCACAAGGTCGTCCAGCGCGTCGGGGTTGCGGGCGGTGGCCGCCACCCGGTCGCCGCGGGACAGCGCCGCGGTGACAAACTGGCGGCCGAGGCCGCGTGATGATCCGGTCACGAACCAAACCTTGCTCATGGCTCTCTCTTTCATCTCGGCTGCCTCGGTGTCTCGAACCGTATCGTAATTGTTCGTCAGATCCCCAATAAGATCCTCTTATCGGTGCCCTGCTCGACCATTCGGTGCGCCTGCGCCGCCGCTTCGAGCGGAAGAATCCGCACCGGCCGGGATCGCAGGATCCCGGCAGACAGCATTCGGTTGATCGTCGTCGCCGCTTCGGCGAGTTCTGCGGTCGTGGCATGGGAGATCACGAAGCCGCGCACCGACCCGTTTTTCATGTAGAGCCGCCCGGCGGGCAGCATCGGGGTGGTCCGGGCCCCGGCCAGCAGCACGATCCGGCCCCGGTGTGCGAGCAGGTCGACAGCGAGTTCGAGGTCGTTGCGGCCGGCGGTGTCCAGGTGGAGGTCGACTCCGTCGGGGGCTGCCTTGCGGAGGAGATCCGACAGCCCTGGATCCGCGTACGAGAACACCTCGGCCGCGCCCAGTTCCCGGCAGGTGTCGAAGTCCCCGGGGGCGGCGATGGCGACGACCCGGGCACCGGCACCGACCGCGAGGGAGACCAGGGCCCGACCGACGTTGCCGGCAGCGCCGCCAACCAGTACGGTCTCGCCGGCCTGCAGGTTCCCGTGCCGGAACAGTCCCAGGTACGCCGTAGCGGCGGGATGCACCACGGCGACTGCGGACTGGGGATCCACCCCCTCCGGTAACCGGTACAGCCGGTCCGCCGGGACCACCACCCGCTCGGCGGCGGCCCCCTGCCGTCCACCGTGCCCGAGACTGTTTCCCCAGACCAGGTCGCCGGGGCGGAACCCCGGGGCCCCCGGCCCCACCACGGCGGCCCGCCCCACCAGGTCCCTGCCAATCACGAACGGAAAGGTCACCGGTGTGCGGAAGATTCCGGCCCGGACGAAGGTGTCGACCGGGTTCACCGTAGTCGTGAGGGTCTCCACCACCACGTCGGTCGGTCCGGGTACGGGGTCCGGTAACTCGCCGTTCAGGATCACTTCGGGCGGTCCGAGGCGCTCGATATAGGCAGCTCGCATACCGGTCACCATGGCACGGTTCCCATGCATCGATGGTCTATTACCAAGTAGAAAAGCTTATCGCGGGGCCATCGATCCGACTCCCTTCCCTACCTAGGGTCGAGATAGACGAGGGGTGAGGAAACAGGGAGGAGCGCCATGCATTCCGTAACCCGACCATTGTTTGAACTGTCGGCGCAGACCCGGGTGTCGGCCCCGCCCGATGTCCTGTACGGGGTCGTGAGTGACCTCGAATGCAGTGTCGAGTGGAGTCCCGAGTGCGTCGGCGGCGAGTGGGTCGCCGGCGTCCCGGGCACCGTGGGCGCCGTGTTCCGGGGCGAGAACGTGCGGTCGCCCGAAGTGGTCGCCTGGGCGCCGGTGGTACGCGGTACCTGGTTCACCGAGTCCGAGGTGGTCGTCGCCGAGCCCGGTCGGATCTTCGGCTGGTCGATGCGGACCAGGGCCGGTGAGAAGCAGGACAGCACCTGGATCTACGAGATTCTTCCGACTGCGGACGGCGGCTCTGAACTGATCCACCGATTCCGGATGGGAGAGCCCACCGAGGGGATCCGTGGCATCACGGCGGAAATGGATTCCGCAGAGCGGGAGCGTTTCTTCAGGGAGTGGGGCGAGAAGATCTCTGCTGATCTTCTGGTCACGGTCGAGCGGATTCGGCGGGTTGTCGAGCGCCACGCCGCCAACGAGGGGGCATGAGTCATGTTGCTGCAGCGCATCAGGAACAAGGGAATCCGGCTCGGTACGCTCATGGAGCGGGCGGCGGCCCGGCATCCCACCAATGTTCTGATCCTGGACCACGAGTTGGACATCGCGCCCGAGCTCGGACGGCGGGCCACGGTCGCCGAGGTCGCCGACCTGGTCGATGACTACGCCTCCCGGCTCTGGGCGGCCGGGGTACGCCCTGGCAAGCGGGTGGTGATCCACAAGACCAACAACTTCGACATCACCCTGCTCGCCTTCGCGACGGTCCGGATCGGGGGGGTGCCCATCCTGCTCTCTCCCAAGCTCGACGGTCGGACCGTCGGTGAGCTGGTTCGGCGCACCGACCGGCCGTACCTGCTCACCGACAGCGCCAAGCTCGCCGGCCTACCCGGCTCGGTCTTCGAACAGGCCAGGCGGGTCCTGCTGACCACAGGCAGTCATCCGGAGGCGATCGAGCTGGCCTCCCTGTCCGCAGCTCCCAGGGTCCCTGCGGTCACCCTGAATCCTGATCACCCGACTCTGGTCACCCACACCTCCGGCACCACCGGCATCCCCAAACTGGCCGTCCACACCGGCCGCACCCTGCAGGCCCGGTACCGGCCGCAGATATCGGCGGTGGCCCCACTCCTGCGCCGGCGGGAGACCCTCGCGATTCACGTATCCTTCGTGCATTCCCGGCTGATGACGGCGCTGGCCATGGCGCTGTTGCACGGATGCCCCACCGCGGTGCTGGTCGACTCCGACCCCGAGCGGGCGGCGGCCCTCTTCGCCCGGCTGCGGCCGGGTGTGCTGGAGGCCCACCCGAACTCCTTCATGGAGTGGGAGGAACTCGCCGACGATCCGCGGGGGCCGCTGGCGAACGTCAAGCTCTTCAGCTCGACCTTTGACGCGATCCATCCCCGTACGGTGCGCCGGCTGCTCGCTGCCTCCCGCCGCCGGATGCCGCTCTTCGGTCAGCTCTACGGCCAGAGCGAGGTGGGCCCGGTGATCGGGCGGACATACACCCGCCACCGGGACGAGCGCGCCGACGGGCGATGCGTCGGCATGGCGTTCCCGGGCATGACCAGTGTGCGGGTGGTGAGCCGAGACGGCCGGCCCCCTTCAGCGGAGAGTCCCGGGTACATCGAGGTCCGCAGCGATGGCCGGATCGTGACCTACCTGGGCGAGCAGGAGCGCTACGACGCGCAGGTCTCCCCCGGCGGTTGGTGGCGGATGGGTGACGTCGGCTATCGGACCCGGTGGGGCTGCGTGCACATGCTGGACCGGGAGGTCGACCTGATCGAGGGCTTCGGGTCCACCCTCGCCGCCGAGGACGCCCTCTTCGGCCGGATCGCCGAACTCGCCGAAGTGGTCATCGTGCCCGGGACCAACGGGGTGGCCGTACCGGTGATCTGCACCCGGGACGGCAGCCCGCTCGACCCGGGGGCCTGGCGGGCAGCCACGGCGGGTCTGCCGCCGATGGCCGAGCCGATTCAGTGGCGCATCGAGGACCTGCCGCAGACCGCCACCACCAAGATCAAACGTCTGGAGCTGGCCCGGGAACTCGCCGCCCGGAGCGGGGGCATGTGATGGCTGAGGTAGTTGTCGCCGGCGGCGGGATCGGTGGCGTCGCCACGGCTCTGGCGCTGGCCAAGGTAGGTCACCAGGTGACCGTGTTGGAGCGGGCCGGCAGGTTCGCCGAGATCGGGGCCGGTATCCAACTCGCCCCGAACGGCCTGCACGCTCTGGACGCCCTCGGGGTCGGGGCCTCGGTCCGGGCCTCGGCCGTCCACATGAACGAGCTGCGTTTCATGGACGGAGTCACCGGTGAGCATGTGACCAGCCTCGAACTCACGGAGGACTACCGTCGCCGGTTCGCCAGCCCGTACGTGGTGGTGCACCGTGCCGAACTGCACACCGTCCTGCTGGACCGATGCCGGGCCACCAGCTCGATCGACCTGCGCAGCAGCGCCCAGGTCACCGGCTACGGCCAGGATGCCGACACCGCCTGGGTGGAGCTCGCCGGCGGGGAGCGGATCCGGGGCGAGGTAGTTGTCGGTGCCGACGGCATCCACTCGACGATCCGTCAGAAACTCGTCGCGGACGGGGAGCCACGGGTCTCCGGTATCACCGTCTACCGGGCGGTCATCGACATGGATCGGGTCCCCGCCGACCTGCGGTTCGACCGTTCTGTGGTGTGGTGGGCCGGCCCGAACTGCCACTTCGTGCACTACCCGATCGCGGGCGGCCGGTCGCTGAACCTCGCTGCCAGCAGCGTCGACGGCGGCACCCGGGTGGCTGCGGGGGTGCCGGTGAGCCGGGACCGCACCCGGGCCGAGTTCCCCGCCTTCGGTGAAACCGCACAGCGCCTGCTGGAGCTGGGAGAGGACTGGCGGACCTGGACCCTGATCGACCGGGATCCGGTGCGCAGGTGGACGGACGGCCGGGTGGCCCTCCTCGGCGATGCCGCACACCCGATGTTGCACTACGCCGCCCAGGGCGCCTGCCAGGCGCTGGAGGACGCCGTGGTGCTGGCCCGGCACCTCACCGGGGGTTCCGGGGTGGCCGACCAGCTCGCCAGGTACGCGGCCGAGCGGTACGGGCGGACCGCGGAGATCCAGCGGGTGGCGCGGGCCAGCACCGACCTGTGGCACCCCGCCGGGGACGCCGCCGTTGCCCGTAACGCCATGCTCGCCGCCCGTACTCAGCGGGAACTGCGGGAGAGTCTGGCCTGGATGCACGGGATGCGGGCCACTCCGGCGGCCGTCGACCGGACCCGGAGTGGGGCAGCGACATGACCGAGATCTGCATCATCGGGGCCGGGCCGCGAGGCCTTTCCGTGCTGGAGCGGATCTGCGCCAACGAGCGGGCCAGGCCGACCCACCAGAGCTTGACCGTCCACGTGGTGGACCCGGCAGTGGCCGGAGCGGGGGCGGTCTGGCGTTCCGACCAGTCCCGGTTCCTGCTCACCAACACCGTGGCCTCCCAGATCACCGTCTGGACCGACCCGAGTTCCCTGATCGAGGGACCGATCGAGCCTGGACCGAGTCTGTACGAGTGGGCGCGTACCCAGGGCGACGAGGAGTCCCAGGCCCTCGGCCCGGACTCCTACCCGACCCGGGCCTGCTTCGGCCGCTATCTGCAGGATGCCTTCCGGCAGGTGATCGAGCGGGCCCCCGGGCAGGTGACCATCCGGTGCCACCGGTCCCGGGCGGTGGCACTGGCCGACACCCACGGGGTCCCGGGGGGCCCGCAGGGGGTACGGCTGGCGGACGGCACCCGGTTGCACGGACTGAGCGCGGTGGTGCTGGCGCTGGGCCACCAGACGGTGCGGCTCTCCGCCCGGCAGGCCCGCACGGCGAGCCTTGCTCGCATCCACAATCTTCGCTACATTACCCCGGCCAACCCGGCGGATCTCGACCTGGATGGCATTCGGGCCGGGGAACCGGTGCTCCTGCGGGGCCTGGGGCTGAACTTCTTCGACCACATGGCCCTGTTCACGACCGGCCGGGGCGGCCGGTTCGAGCGCCGGCCCGACGGGACCCTGGCCTACCTCCCCTCTGGGCGGGAACCCCGGCTGTACGCCAGCTCACGGCGGGGGGTGCCCTACCACTCCCGGGGGGAGAACCAGAAGGGGGCATACGGGCGGCACCTGCCGGTCATTCTCACTGCCGAGTACATTGCCGGGCTGGCTCGACCGATCAACTTCGCCCGGGATCTCTGGCCGGTGATCTCCCGCGAGGTCGAGTACGTCTACTACAGCACCCTGCTCGGGGTCGGCCCGCAGCGGGAGAGCTTCCGGCGGCGGTTGCTCGCTCTCGACCTGGACGGTGACGTCGCAGCCTTGCTGGACGAGTACGGCATCGCCGAGAACGACCGGTGGTGCTGGGAGCGGCTGTCCCGGCCCTACGGGAGCCGGCAGTTCACCGACCGGGAGGAGTTTCGGGCCTGGCTTCTGGACTATCTTCGCGAGGATGTCGCCCAAGCGCGGGCCGGCAATGTGGAGGGGCCCCTGAAGGCTGCCCTCGACGTGCTGCGGGACCTGCGTAACGAGATCCGGCTGGCGGTGGACCACGGGGGCCTGACCGGGGCTTCCCACCGCGATGACCTGGAGGGGTGGTACACCCCGCTGAACGGATACCTCTCCATCGGACCTCCGGCCCTGCGGGTCGAGCAGATGATCGCCCTGATCGAGACCGGTCTGCTGACCGTGACCGGGCCGGGGACCTGGATCCGGATGGACGTGGTCGACCCTGCCTTCGTCTGCGGTTCCTCGTCGGTGCCTGGCCCCGCGGTGCGGGCACGGGTGCTCATCGAGGCCAGACTTCCCGAGCCGGACCTGCGGCGGACCGACGATCCCTTGCTGCGGCACCTGCTCGACACAGACCAGGCGGCCCCGTACCGCATCTCCGGCGGCGGGGGTTACGAGACCGGGGGGCTGGCCGTGACGGAACGCCCGTACCACCTTGTGGACGGCAAGGGCCAGGCCCACCCCCGGCGTTTCGCGTACGGGGTGCCCACCGAGTCGGTGCACTGGGTCACCGCCGCCGGGATCCGCCCCGGGGTCGACTCGGTGATCCTCGCGGATTCGGACGCCATCGCCAGGACGGTGCTCTCCCTGCCGGAAGTCGCCGAGGTGCCGGCGGCCCTGCGCCCCCACGCGCACGACGACGCGGACGCCGACGATGGTCTGATCGGAGTGATCGTATGACGGAGCAGAGCGATACCGGTCTACTCTCGCCCGTGCGGGCGGGCACCCCGGTGGAGGCTCTGGTGAGCGACGGCGCCTGGTTGCAGGCCATGCTCGACGCCGAGGCGGCCCTGGCCCGGGCCCAGGCCCGCCTCGGCACCATGCCGGAGCCGGCCGCCCAGGTCATCACCGACTGCGCCCGAGCGGAGCTGTTCGACCTGCGGGCCATCGCGGTCGCCGCCAGGGAAACCGGAAACCCCGTGGTCGCCCTGGTCCGAGCCCTGACCGCCCTGGTGGTGAAGCAGGACCCGGCTGCCGCCGAATACGTCCATCGCGGCTCCACGAGCCAGGACATCCTCGACACCGGGGTGATGCTGGTGGCCGGCCGGGCGCTGCGGCTCATCGAGGCGGATCTGACTCTGACCGCGGGGTCACTGGGTCGACTCGCGGCTCAGCACCGGGACACCGTCATGGCCGGGCGCACCCTCACTCTGCATGCCGTGCCGACGACCTTCGGACTGAAGGTCGCCGGGTGGCGGAAGCTGGTTCTGGACGCCCGGGACCGGCTGGCCGGTGTGGTGCTGCCGGTCTCCCTCGGCGGGGCGGCCGGCACGCTGGCCGGTTACCTCGAGTACGCGGTGCTCGACGGCATCTCTGACCTTGGCGGTTATGCCGAGGCCCTGACCGTCGAGTACGCGGCCCAGACGGGCCTGGCACCGGCTGACCTGCCCTGGCACGTCCTGCGTACCCCGATGGCGGACCTCGCTGCGACGTTGTCGCTGACCGCCGGAGCCCTCGGGAAGATCGCTGCTGACGTGCAGGTGCTGGGTCGTACCGAGATCTGCGAGGTGGCTGAGCCGGCGGCGGCAGGTCGGGGGGTCTCCTCGGCAATGCCCCACAAGCGTAATCCGGTCCTGTCCACTCTCGTCCGTAGCGCCGCCCTGCAGGCCCCGGCTCTCGCCGCGGCCCTGACCGGGTGTCTGGTCGCTGAGGACGAGCGGTCCGCCGGGGGTTGGCAGGCCGAGTGGCTGCCGTTGCGTGAGCTGCTGCGTCTGGTGGGCGGGGCCGCCCACACCGCTGCTGAGCTGGCCGCCGGGCTGACCGTGCGGCCGGAACGGATGCTGGCGAACCTGGAACTGACCGGGAGCCAGGTGGTCACCGAGCGGGTGGCGGCTGTCCTGACCCCGGTGCTGGGCCGGAGCCGGGCCAGCGCGGTTGTCACCGAGGTGACCCGGGCGGCCGAGGTGACCGGCCGATCCCTGGTCGAGGTGCTGACCTCTCATCCCGAGGTCGCACCGCACCTCGACGGGTCCGCCTGCGCTGGCCTGCTGGACGCCAGGGCGTATACGGGGGCCGCCACCGTCCTGGTGGACCGGGCCCTGCCCGGCTGATCCGCTCCCACCGAGGGTCCTCGCCAGCAGGGGCCCGCCCGTTGCGCCGAACAGCATCTGTCACCTGGTGGAGGCCCCAACCAAAGGGTGCGGGGTTTACCCAGTGACCGATGGTGAGCCCCCGCCCATCCCCTGGGAGGCAACCGTCGCTCCCCCCCCAAGGGGGCGGACACCTGCGCAACTGTGGGCTCGTT
>NZ_JBSWXD010000211.1:0-9061 GCF_056160425.1 Micromonospora sp. ABR4_055 | reverse complement strand
TCGGAGGAAGCCACCCCGTCCTCTTCTATCTTAGGCGAGCAAGCCCCGAAAGGACCGCCACCAAAGAAAAAAAGGCGCTCCCTGCCCCCCCTCCCCCTCCTCCCCCCCCCCCCCCCGATCGCGGACGTCAGTACACCGACAGGTGTACGTGGTTGGTGTGGTCGCTGGACGGGTCGCCACCCGCACCGCTGTACGTCTTCCAGCCGCTGCTGGGCAGCCAGATCCGCTTGTACCAGATCACGTAGAGCACACCGAGCCGGTCGGCGTTGTTGATGTAGTAGTTCGCCAGGTTGTCGCCGTAGCTCTTGTCACCGCCGGTTGCCACTCCACCGAAGCCGTTGGGCTGGGCGGCGAAGTCACACGCCCGGCCCTTGGGGTGCTCGCCGGAGCTGCCGTTGCGGAAGCAGGACACGTAGCGGGTGAAGCCGGCAGCCTTCGCCTGGTTCAGGGCGTGCAGCGTACGGGGTGTGATGCAGCCGGAGGTGGTGGGGTCGTCGACGTTGCATGACTCGGCCGGCCAGGAGCCGTTCGCGTTGCGTGGTGCCGGAGTCGCCGACGCGCTGGATGACCCGGATCCCGACGACCCGGTGCCGGAGGATCCGGACCCCGACGACCCGGAGCCGGAGGATCCGCTGGCGGCGGCCTGCTCGGCCTCCTCCGCCGCCTGCTGCCTCGCCTGTTCCTCCGCCTGTTCCTCCGCCTGCTTCTCGGCGGCGACCGCGACGGCCAGGGCCCGCTCCGCCTGGTTCCGGCGCTGGTCCATGATGGTGACCTGCTTCTGCTGCTCCCGAATCTCATGCTCGATCGCAGCCTTGGACCTGGTTACCTGGTCACGGGTGCGGTACAGCTCGCGGAGCTGCTTCTCCTCGTTGGCGGTCACCGCGCTCAGCGCCGCCGCCCGGTCGACGAACCCTTCCGGTGAGGTGCTGTTGAGCAACGCGGAGACCGGGCCGAGCCTGCCGTTGCGGTACGCGCGGTCGACGATGTGTCCGACGTTCCTGTTCCGTTGCTCCAGCTCAGCACCGACCGTGGTGAGCTGCTCGGACAGCTTCTTCTGCCGGCCCTTCGAGTGGTTGAGCGCCGCCTTGGCGTCGATCCAGCCCTTGGAGGCCGCATCGAGCTCCTTGCGCAGGCTGTCGGTGCCTCCCTCGTTGTCGACCCGGTCGGGCCGGTTGGCGGGCAGGGCGGCTCCGGCCGGCGAGCCGATCGGGGTGCCGGTGACGGCCATCAGGGCGGCGGTCAACGCCGCCAATAACGCGAATCGGGTTTTTCTGTGGACTGTGCGCGACACTGTGCATTCCTTCCGTCAGCCGCCGACCGGGTTAGCTGACGGGTTCGGGACGGAAGATCCCTACCGCGTGACGCGGATGCACCCCAGGTACGTGGTTCCCCGGCTCGCCGTACGGCGATTAGGCGACGGCCTCCGCGGGCGCCGGAGGGGCGCCGCCCGAGCGGAGACCGGGGCCGAGACTACCGGTTCCTCGGGCTGCCGTCCCGGCATCGATAGGTCTGTTATATCCAGAAAAATCAGAAATATACGTAGATCGTAGTTGTCAACGTCGCGGTAAGGTCACGAAACTTAAGCATCTGCTAATCACCAGTCAGCCGGTCCGCAGGAGTCGGCGGGGGCCAGCGGCTCGATCTGCAGCGTCGCGTGCTCGATACCGAACTCGTCGTGCAGGGCCGCCCGGGCGTCCCGCAGTACCGTGCCGATCTCGGCTGACGGGGTCACGGCCAGGTGTGCCGAGGCCACCTCCATGCCCGGGGTGAGCGTCCAGACATGCAGGTCGTGCACGTCGCAGACGCCCGGCACAGCGGCCAGCCGGCTGCGAACCCGGTCGACCTCGACATGCTCCGGCGCCGCCTGCACCAGGATGCGCAGCGCGGCCCGCGCCAACCGCCAGGTACGCGGCAGGATGAACGCCCCGACACCGACGGCGACCAGCGGGTCCACGTACCACCAGCCGGTGGTGGCGATCACCGTGGCGGCCACCAGCACCCCCACCGAGCCGAGCAGGTCACCGAGCACCTCCAGGTAGGCGCCCCGTACGTTGAGGCTCTCCCTGGCCCCCTGGCGCAGCAGGGCGAAGGCGACGATGTTGGCGAGCAGTCCGGCGATCGCCACCACCAGCATCGGGCCGACCATCACCGGCTCCGGATCGGCGAACCGGCGAGCCGCCTCCACCAGAACGTAGAGTGCGACCCCGGCGAGCAGTACGGCGTTCGCCAGCGCGGCGAGCACCTCGAGGCGGTAGAGGCCGAAGGTGCGCTGCGGCTCCCCGGTCGGTCGTCGGGTCGCGGCGATCGCCGCGAGCGCCATACCGATGCCGAGTACGTCGGTGAACATGTGCCCGGCGTCGGACAGCAGTGCCAGGGAGCCGGTCGCCAGCGCGGTGACGGCCTCGACGACCATGAAGACCGCCAGCAGGGCGAAGGCGGCCCAGAGGCACCCGTAGTGTCGCTGGCCGGTGCTCCCGGCACAGTGATCGTGTCCGACTCCCACGCCTGCCACCCTCCGTTGCCCGGCGTCTCGTCGGCAGACTAATGCTCACATGGCAATATGTGCAATCGACTCCTGGTCGAGGTCGATGGTGACCAGCCGCTGGGTCGCCCGGGAGAGCGCGACGTAGAGCGTGCGCACCCCGGCCTCGGACTCGGCGCGGATCTCCTCGCCGGCCACCAGCACCACCGCGTCGTACTCCATGCCCTTCGCCTGCAGGCTCGACACCACCTGCAGCCGCGAGGTCGCCAACCCGCCGAGCCAGCCGGCGACCTCGTCGCGCCGGGTCACCGGGGCGATGACGCCGACCGTCCCCTCCACCGCCGCCAGCATCTCGGCGGTCGCGGCGCGGACGGCGGCCGGCAGCGCCGCCGCGGAGACCCGGTCCCGGCGCGGTGCCACCCCGGTCGCCCGGACCGCCGTCGGCAACGGGGCGTCCGGGGCGACCTCGCGGATCGCCCCGGCGGCCAGTTCGAAGATCTCCGCTGGGTTGCGGTAGTTCGTGGTCAGCTGGAACTCCCGCTGCGGTCGCCGCCCCAACGCGCGGTCCCGGGCCTGGGCGAGCTCGGCCGGATCCCCGGTCCACGCGGTCTGTGCCGGATCCCCGACCACCGTCCAGGAGGCCAGCCGGCCCCGGCGCCCGACCATCCGCCACTGCATCGGCGACACGTCCTGCGCCTCGTCGACCACCACGTGGGCGTACTCCCGGTAGTCGGCCGGCCGCTCCCGGGCGGTGACGCGGGCTGCCCGCTCCCGGTCGGCGAAGGTCGTCACCTCACGTACCCCGCCGGCCACCCGGAACGGATCCCGGTGCTTGCGGCGGGGCTGCGGCGGCCGGCCGAGCAGTTCGTCCAACTCGTCCAGCAGCGCCACGTCCGCGATCGTCGGTCCGTGGTCCACCAGGTCACCGAAGGCGTCGGACAGCACCGTGATCTCGGCCGGGTCGAGCACGCCTCGCGCGTACCGATGCAGCCGGCCCGGCCGGGCCAGCCAGCCCAGCACATGTCGCGGCAGCAGCCGGGGCCACCAGGCCCGCAGGAAGTCCCGGAAATCGTCCCGGTCCGACAACTCGTCCTCGAACTCGGCCTGGCCGGGCAGCCGGGCCGGGGCCACCAACTGCCGGGCCTGCGCCCACAGCGCCTCGAACAACCCGTCGATACCGGCCCGCCGGACCTCGTTGCGCCGGGCACCCCGGGGCAGCGCCCGGGCCCGGATGCCGTCCAGCTCCGGGCCGCGTAGCCGCAGCAACTGCCCCCGGTAGAGCAGACGTAGCTCGGTCGGCCCGTCCGGTACCGCGTCACGTACCGCCCGTTCCAGCACCCGCCGCATCCGTAGCGACCCCTTCAGCACGGCGACCGCCGCCGGATCCGTCCGGGTCGCCGACACCCCCGGCAGCAGCGACCCCAGCGACCTCAGGGTGGCGCTGTCCTCACCCAGGGCCGGCAGCACCGCGGCGATGTACTCGACGAAGACCCCGGTCGGGCCGACGACCAGGATGCCGCCGCCGGCGAACCGGCTCCGGTCCGAATAGAGCAGGTACGCCGCCCGGTGCAGCGCGACCGCGGTCTTGCCGGTGCCGGGGCCGCCCGAGACGATCGTCACCCCGGTGGCGGGCGACCGGATCGCCTGGTCCTGCTCCTGCTGGATGGTGGCCACGATGTCGCGCATCCCACGTCCCTTGGCCCGGGCCAGGGTGGCCAGCAGCGCACCGTCGCCGACCACCCGCATCCCGGCCGGCGCGGCCGCCGGATCCAGCAGGTCGTCGGAGACGCCGGTGACCCGCTCGCCCCGGGACTGGATGGTGCGCCGCCGCACCACGCCCTGCGGTCGGGCCGGCGTCGCCTGGTAGAACGCGGCGGCGGCCGGGGCGCGCCAGTCGACCAGCAGCGGCTCGGCCCGCTCGCCGCGCACCCCGAGCCGACCCACGTACAGCACCGCGCCGTCGCGTAGATCGAGCCGGCCGAACACCAGCCCTTCGTGCTCGGCGTCGAGCAGATGCCGCCGCCGGGCCGCGTGGAAGACCATCGCGTCGCGCTCCACCAGGGCGCCGACGTTGCCCACCCGGGCAAGGCGGTAGCCGTCCCGCTCGGCGCGTACCGCGTCCTGGCGTAGCTGCGCCAACCGGGCGTACACCCGGTCGACGTGCCGCTGCTCGGCGGCGATCTCCTGGTCCAGCGTGGTGGCGTCGGTCAACGCTGCGGCTCCTGGGCGAGGGCGGGCCAGCCGGGGCAGGGCGGCCGGTCCGCCGGCGGACGGTCACGGCGCCGGGCGGCGACGACGGAGCGTGGTGCCCCCGTCAGATGGTCCGACCCGGCAGCCTTACGACGTTACCGTCCGCGCGCCAACCCGGCGCCGGCTCCCAGGGCGCCGGCGAACCTCGATCCGCCTCAGCAGGGGGCCGCCCGGCGAAGGTGGTCACCAGGTACGGCCGCCCTGCCGAGCACCTCGACGAGGGCGGCCGGCACCCGGTCCGGTCGTTGCCGCTCGACCGCCCGCGCAGCACCGCTCCGTCCGGCAGCCGGACGCTGAACTCCTGAGGCCTGCCCACCGAGTCACCTCCGCCCGTGTCGCTGGCGGTCCCGACTGGGACGTACCCCGGTAGGTCGGATCTGGAACCAGCACGGTGAGAAGACTCGCAACTGCCTTCCCGACCGGCCAGTAGCACGCCACGCTGCAACCATGTCGTCACCGTCGTTCCCGATGCCGGATTCCCGGGCACCGCGTCCGTCCGGCCCGCCACCACCCGATCACCCCGGCCCGGCCGAGGCGCTGGCCGAGCTGCTGGCCGGCAACCAGCGCTTCGTCACCGGACGACCACGGCACGGTCACGACGTGTCGGCAGCTGCCGCCAGCGCGGCGCTCGGCGAGCAGTATCCGATCGCGTTCGTGCTCGGTTGCATCGACTCGCGGGTGCCACTGGAAGCAATCTTCGACCAGAACTTCGGCTCGATCTGCGTCGGGCGGTCCGGCGCCCAGGTGCTGGACCAGGCGATCATCGGGTCGATCGAGTTCGCCGTCGGCGCGTTGGGTGTGCCGTTGGTCATCGTGCTCGGACACGAGCGGTGCGGGGCGGTGGCATCGACCATCAGCGCGCAACGCACGGGTAGCCGCCCGACCGGCAGCATCGGGTACCTGGTCGAGCAGATCGCTCCGGCGGTGACCGAGGTCGGTGTCGGGCACCCGGACGTGCAGCCCCTCGCGGTACGGGCCCACGTGCGGCGGACCGTGCAGCGGCTCCGGCAGGTGGAGTTGCTCGCCGCGGCGCTCGCGGACGGGCGGATCGACGTCACCGGCGGGGTCTACGACCTCGGAAACGGCCAGGTGGAACTGCTCAACTGAGCAGCGCGGCCGCCAACACCAGCGACGGAAACGGCCCCGTCGGGCGTGCCGCCCGGCGGGGCCGGTCCAGGTCCGGGTCGTCGTCGATCCGTCAGATCATGCTCAGGCCTCGAAGACCCCGGCCTCGACGAGCCGCTTCTCGGTCAGCTCCCAGCCGTGACCCGGGTGGGCGGCCGCCAGCGCGTTGATCTCCAACCGGATCTTCGCGGCGTGGCCGGCACCGGCCAGCGACCGGATCTCCTCCACGAACGCGTCCGAGTCGGTCCGCAGGTGAGCGGTCTTCCCGTTGGTGAGGTTGCGGACATAGGCGTGCTTGCCGCCGTTGAGCGGGATCAGGTACTTGAACTCGCCGAGGACGCTCAGGGCACCACCCTGACCGGCCTGGCCGGCGCGGACTGACGCGCGCGCGGTCTTGGAGGTGTTGCTCGCCACGGGGGGACTCCCTTGCAGGACTGACGGTACGGACAGGACTGGCGGTACTGGCAAAGCTGGTGGTACTGGCAACACTGGTGATACGGACGGAACTGGCGGTACGACGGATCACACGAACGGGTTCGCCGGGTGTCGGGCATACGCCGCCCTCATCTTACCGGACGGCCGGCCGCAGACCGGCTGGCCACCTCGATCTCGGCCCTGGCTTCCGGCCGACCAGCAGGGACAACGACGCACCCGTGGCTGTCATTCCCAGCGGCGGAGCGGACCCGGGAGCCGGGCGGCGACAATTTTTCGACCAGTTTGCCGATTCACTGGCGCACCACCCGTCACAACAGTCATCATTGGTCACACCGCCCGGTGGTCGAGGTCGTAGGGGAAGACGCACCTCGCTCTCCGGGAGGTCACCGTGCCAACGCGTGGCGTCGTATACGTCCACTCGACCCCGCTCGCCGTGTGCCCTCACGTCGAATGGGCGATATCGCGCGTCCTCGTCGCGCCGGTCAACCTGCACTGGACCGCTCAGCCGCTCGATCCGAACGGCCGGCGTGCCGAGTGCAGCTGGACCGGTCGGGCGGGGACCGGGGCTGAGCTGGCCGCTGCCCTACGGCAGTGGCCGATGACCCGTTTCGAAGTCACCGAGGAACCCAGCCCGGGCGCCGACGGCGAGCGGTTCATGCACGTACCCGGTCGCGGCCTGTTCCGGGCCACTATCGGGGCAGCCGGTGACATCCAGCTCGGTGAGGACCGGATCCGGGCGATCATTGCGGCGTCGCCGGCTCCCGAAGCGATTGCGCACGCCCTCGACAAGGCGATGGGCACCGCCTGGGACACCGAACTCGAGCCGTACCGGCACGCCGGTGAAGGAGCGCCGGTGACCCTGCTCACCCGGGTGGGCTGATCCGGGTCACCCGGGTGGGCTGATCCGGCCGGGTGAGCCGGGCGCGGAAGCTGCGCCAGCCGGGCACGGGTTGCCGCCGCGACCGTAGCCTGATGGGATGGCCGGTGTGCTCCCCTCACCCCGCGTAACAATCGCCTCCGTTCTGCTGGCCGTCCTCGGCGTCACGAGCGGCTGCGCCGGACCCGGCGACCGTCCTGAAGCCAGCACTCCCAGCAGCCCGGAAGGCCCTTCCAGCGAGCCGAAAGCCAGCCCTGCCGCATCGCCGGCCGCCCGGTTGGTCGCGACTCTCAGTGACGAGGACCTGGTCGGTCAGGTGCTGATGCCGTACGCGTACGGAGCGTCCGCGACCGAGGTCTCACCGGGGTCGGCGGCCGGTAACCAGCAGCTCGCCGGAGTCGACACGCCGGCCGAGATGATCGACCGTTACCGGGTCGGCGGCCTGATCCTGGTCGGCTTCTCGGCCGACGACCCGACCGGCAGCAACCAACCCACCACCAACGTCGACAGCACCACCCAGGTGCGGGAGCTGACCACCGGGCTGCAGGACGCCGCCGGGCGGTTGCCCGCCGCCGCGCTGCCCGACGGCGTCGGCGAGCTGCCACTGCTGATCGGCACCGACCAGGAGTTCGGCATCGTCACCCGGATCAACCAGGGGGTGACGTTGCTGCCCAGCGCGATGGCGGCCGGTGCGGCCGGGCAGCCGGAGCTGACCGAGGCGGCCTGGCGGGCGGCCGGTACCGAACTCGCGGCGCTCGGCGTCAACGTCGACTTCGCACCGGTCGCCGACGTCCTCGGGGTGAACAGCACGGTGATCGGCTCCCGGTCGTACGGCGCCGACCCGGACGCGGCGGCCGGACAGGTCGCCGCCGCCGTCCGTGGCCTGCAGACGGCCGGCGTCGCGGCCACCCTCAAGCACTTTCCGGGGCATGGCCACACCGCTGTCGACTCCCACGGCGACCTGCCCGTGCTCGACCAGGACCGGAACGCTCTCGCCGCCGCCGACCTGCCGCCGTTCGTGGCCGGCATCGACGCCGGCGCCGGCCTGGTGATGTCCGGACACCTGGACGTCGCCGCGGTCGACCCAGGGGTGGCGGCGACGTTCTCCCGCAAGGTCCTCACCGACCTGCTCCGCGGCGAACTCGGCTTCGACGGGGTGGTGGTCACCGACGGGATGAACATGGCTCCGGCCCGCGCGTTGTCGCCCGGCGACGCGGCCGTCGCGGCGATCAACGCCGGTAACGACCTGATCCTCATGCCGCCGGACGTGACGGCCGCGTACGAGGGTCTGCTCGCCGCGCTGCTCGACGGGTCACTGCCCCGGGCGCGACTCGTGCAGGCGGTCACCCGGGTGCTGACCCTCAAACAGCGGCTCGCCGAGGAGACCACCCCGCCGATGACGGTGCTCGGCGCCGAAGACCACTACGCCGCCGCGCGGC
This sequence comes from Micromonospora sp. ABR4_055, assembly GCF_056160425.1. NCBI lineage: Bacteria > Bacillati > Actinomycetota > Actinomycetes > Micromonosporales > Micromonosporaceae > Micromonospora > Micromonospora sp. ABR4_055. The sequence goes on along the minus strand of NZ_JBSWXD010000211.1, from coordinate 453 downwards.
GGTTGGCCGCTGCCGCCGTCACCCAGGTGCGTGGGGACTGCGCCGGGGTCGACGGGCCGGTGACCGTCACCGCCTCGGGTGGCCGGGAGCGTACCCGGGCGCTGTTGATCGAGGAGCTGCGCGCCGCCGGGGCCGAGGTGGTCGGCCAGGGCGGTACGGTCGTGCACCTGGTCGGCTACGGCGACGGCCCGTCCGACCTGAACGTCAACGCAGCGGTGACCGTTGCCATGGACACCCCGTACCTGCTCGCCGAGGCACGGTCCGCGACGCTGCTGGCCACCTACTCGTCGAGCCCGGCGGCGATGTCCGCGCTGGCCGACGTGCTGCGGGGTGCCGTACCGGCACCCGGCCGGTTGCCGGTGCCGGTGTCCGGCCTGCCTGCCACCAGTTGCACCGGGTGACCACGCGCGTCGACCAGACGCCGACGGCGCTCCGGCCCGGTCGGGCCGGAGC
>NZ_JBSWXD010000210.1:0-9183 GCF_056160425.1 Micromonospora sp. ABR4_055 | reverse complement strand
CCGCCGACGCGCCCAGTGACGACACCGGCGCACAGCGAAAGGGGGGGGACCGGGGTAGCCGTCCGGGTCAGTGGCCGTGCCGGGCGGTCAGGCCGCAGTCCGGCGGCCTTGTGTAACGGTCGGCCGCAGTCCTCCGGTGACCGGTCGACCCACGAAGAGTGGTGATGGACCATACTGGAGAACGTGTTCACCCTCGCCCAGGCACGCCACCTGATGGCAACCCTCCGTCCACGGATCGACGAGTTGGTCCTGCTCCGCGCTGACCTGGCTGAGTTGCGGGCGGATCTGGCGGCCGGATCGGACAGCCCGCACGGCGGTCTGGCCGAGGTGAAAGGGCTGGAAGCGCGGATCTACGGGATTCTCGACGAGCTGAACGAGCAGGAGATCCAGGTCAAGAGCGTCGCCCCGGTGCTGCTCGACTTCCCGGGCGAGCTGGACGACCGTCCGGTCCTGTGGTGCTGGCTGGAGGGCGACGGCGAGATCCGCTGGTACCACCGCCTGGAGTGCGGGTTCTCCGGCCGCCGCCGGATCTGAGCCCCGGGTTCGTCCCGCGCGGTCCCCGCTGCTGTCGGGATGACACCTGGTCGAGTCGCAGCCATCGAGATATCGACATCTTGACGAACTGGTCGATGTGTGAGTAGCGTCTCAGGCACTTTATGGAAAGTTTCCTAACTAAATGGGGAGACGCCTGATGAGAAGATCACTGCGCCGCGCCGTCTGGGCCGGGGCGCTGGCCGTGGTGACGGCTGCGGCGGCGGTGCCGGTCACTGCGGCGTTCGGCGCCGGCACCATCTCCGCCAGCTTCGTCGCCAGCTCCGACTGGGGTACCGGCCACGAGGTCCGGGTGACGGTCGCCAACGGCTCCGACGCCACCGTCGGCACCTGGCGGATCGAGTTCGACCTGCCGGCCGGTACCACCATCAGCAGCTTCTGGGACGCCGAGGTGACGCGCAGCGGCAACCGGTACACCGCGGTGAAGAAGAGCTGGGCCGGTGGTCTCGCGCCAGGAGCCTCGTTCAGCTGGGGATACATCGGCACCGGCGCCTTCCGGGCACCGCAGAACTGCACCATCAACGGGGTCTCCTGCGCAGGCGGCCCGGCCCCGACCACCGCGCCACCTCCGACGACGGCGCCGCCTACCACCGCGCCGCCTACCACGCCACCGCCGACGACTCCGCCCCCGCCGCCCGGTGGGCAGAAGGTGGTCGGCTACTTCACCCAGTGGGGGGTCTACGCCCGCAACTACCACGTGCGCAACATCCACACGAGTGGGTCGGCGTCGAAGATGACTCACATCATGTACGCCTTCGGCAACACCGCCGGTGGGCGCTGCGCCATCGGGGACAGCTACGCCGATTACGAGAAGGCGTACACCGCCGCGGACAGCGTCGACGGGGTCGCCGACACCTGGGACCAGCCGTTGCGGGGCAACTTCAATCAGCTGCGCAAGCTCAAGGCGATGTATCCGCACCTGAAGGTGATCTGGTCGTTCGGCGGCTGGACCTGGTCCGGCGGCTTCACCCAGGCCGCGCAGAACCCGGCCGCGTTCGCCGAGTCCTGCTACAACCTGGTCGAGGACCCGCGCTGGGCGGACGTGTTCGACGGTATCGACATCGACTGGGAGTACCCCAACGCCTGCGGCCTGACCTGCGACTCCAGCGGTCCTGCGGCATTCCGGAACCTGATCTCGGCACTGCGTGACCGGTTCGGGTCGAGCGCGCTGGTGACCGCGGCGATCACCGCGGACGGCAGCAACGGCGGCAAGATCGACGCGGCCGACTACGCCGGAGCGGTCGGCGACCTGAACTGGATCATGCCGATGACGTACGACTACTTCGGTGCCTTCAACGCGCAGGGACCGACCGCCCCGCACTCGCCCCTGACCTCGTACCCGGGAATCCCGCAGCAGGGCTTCTGGTCGGACGCGGCGATTCAGAAGCTGAAGAGCAAGGGCATCCCGGCGAACAAGCTGCTGCTCGGCATCGGCTTCTACGGTCGGGGCTGGAGCGGCGTCAGCCAGAGCGCTCCGGGGGGCACCGCCACCGGTCCGGCGCCGGGCACCTACGAGCAGGGCATCGAGGACTACAAGGTGCTCAAGAACACCTGTCCGGCGACCGGCACCGTCGGCGGCACCGCGTACGCCAAGTGCGGCAACAACTGGTGGAGCTACGACACCCCGGCCACCATCGGCGGCAAGATGAACTACGCCAAGGGGCAGGGCCTCGGCGGGGCGTTCTTCTGGGAGTTGTCCGGCGACACCGGCAACGGTGAACTGGTCAGCGCGATCCGCACCGGTCTCGGCTGAGGCTGAAACCACCACCCGCACGGGTGTGGGGGGGGGGGGGGGGGGGCCGCCCCCCCCCCCCCCCCCCACCCCCGGCTCGGGTCACCTGCGGTTGGCGTACTCCTGGTAGGCCTTGACCACCTCGGTGCTCGGCCCGTCCATGCGGATCACGCCGGACTCCAGCCAGATACTGCGCTCACAGGTGTCCAGAATCGACTTGTTGCTGTGGCTGACCAGGAAGACGGTCCCGGCCTCGGCCCGCAGCTCACGGACCCGTTCCTCGCTGCGCCGCTGGAACGCGGCGTCGCCGGTGGCCAGCGCCTCGTCGATCATCAGCACATCGTGGCTCTTCGCGGCGGCGATCGAGAACCGCAGTCGGGCCGCCATACCCGACGAGTAGGTCCGCATCGGCAGCGACGCGAAGTCGTCCCGCTCGTTGATGCCGGAGAACTGCACGATCCCGTCGTACTTCGCCCGCACCTCCGCCGGGCTCATCCCCATCGCCAGGCAGCCGAGCACCACGTTGCGTTCGCCGGTCAGGTCGTTCATCAGAGCGGCGTTCACCCCGAGCAGGGACGGCTGGCCCTGGGTGTATACCTTGCCCCGGCGCGGCGGCAGCAGGCCGGCCACCGCGCGCAGCAGGGTCGATTTGCCGGAGCCGTTGCTGCCGATCAGCCCGATCGCCTCGCCGCGGTGCGCCACGAAGCTGACGCCGCGGATGGCGTGCACCTCGCGTACCGTCGGGGCCTGCTTGCGGGTCGCGATCCGCCGCAGCGCCGCGACGGGGCTGTTGCGCCCGCCGCCGCCGGTGTTGATCCGGTAGACGACGTGCAGGTTGTCGACGATCACGGTGGGCACCCGGGTGTCGGCCCCGGAAGCCGGTGCGTCCAGCAGGTCAGCCACGGCCGTACTCCTCCTCCGCGCGCCAGAAGTAGATGAAGCCCACCACACCCATCAGCACGGCCCAGCCGCCGGCCGCCGGCCACAGGTACCCGGGCGGGCTGCCCATCGAATCCATCAACGCGTAGCGGACCAGGTCGATGTATACCGCCATCGGGTTGAACTGCAGCACGGTGACCACCCAGCCGGGCAGGTCGCCGGTGAACCGGTCGATGCTGTAGAACACGCCGGACGAGTACAGCCAGGTCCGCATCACGAACGGCAGCAGTTGGGAGAGGTCACTGGTGCGGGCCGCCCAGCGGGCCACCATCATGGCCAGCCCGCCGCTGAACAGCGTCTGCAGCAGCAACGCCGGGATCAGCAGCAGCCAGCTGAGGTCGATCCACTCACCGGTGGCCAGCATGATCACCGCCAGCACGGCCATCGACGGGGCGAGTTGCTGCAACTGCACCAGCACCGAGGTCAACGGCAGGCTGGCCCGGGGGAAGTGCACCGCCCGGATCAGGTTCATGTTGTCGCCGATCGACCGGGCCGAGGTGGTCACCGCCTGCTGGGTGAAGGTGAAGATGAAGATCCCGGTGCAGAGGTACGCGATGTAGTTGTCGATGCCGCGGTCGGTGCCCAGCAGCAGCCCGAAGACCAGGAAGTAGACCCCGGCGTTGGCCAGCGGGGTGATCACCTGCCAGATCTGACCCAGCCGGGCGTTGGTGTACATGGCGATCAGCCGGGCGTTGGAGTACGCCCAGATGAAGTGCCGCCGCGACCACAACTGCTTGACGTAGGCACCCAGCGACGGGCGGGCACCGCTCACCGCCAGGCCGTGTTGTCGGGCCAGCTCGGCGAGGGTGGGCCCGCTGTCCGGTTCCAGCGTCACGGTCGTACCACTGGTTGGCTGCCGCATCCGATCTGTCCTTCCATCAGCCAACGCTGCCGCTCGTGCACACCCGTGCCCCTCTCCGACGGGTACCTCTCGTCCCGGACGCCGCGACGACGGTGCCGCGCGACCCGATGGCACGGGTGGGGCCGGACCGGTGAGGCCGGTTCATGCCCGGCTGCTCATCTTTCATGTCCGATGGCACGGAACGATACCGTCGCGTCCTGACGGAAACGGTAGGGGAGGCGACGACGATACGCAACCGTACCGTCGTGCGGTTACACTGGCTCGAATGCAGGGCGACGGAAAGCGACCGCCGGCGGGCGCGGCGGTACTGCGGGAGGATGTGACGCAGGCGATCCGGGCTGCCGCGTTGCAGGAACTGGCCGCAGTCGGCTACGGCAGGATGTCGATCGAAGCGGTGGCCCGCCGGGCCGGGGTCGGCAAGACCGCCGTCTACCGGCGGTGGGGTTCAAAACTGGAGATGGTCATCGGGATCGTCTCCGAGGTCGCGGTCGGGGTGACCGCCGTGCCGGACAGCGGCTCGCTGCGCGGTGACCTTGAGCTGGTGCTGACCATCGCGGCCCGGGCGTTGCGGCATCCGTTGGCCGGGCAGATCGTGCCGGACCTGCTCGCCGAGGCGGCCCGCAACCCGGCGATCGCGCAGACCCTGCAGGCAGCCCTGCGGGACAACCAGCGGGGGATCGGCACCCTGGTGACGAACCGGGCGGTGCGGCGGGGCGAACTGCCCGCCGACACCGATCCCGACTTCGTCGTCGACCTGATGGTCGGCCCGCTCTACTGGCGGCTCGCGGTGGCCCGTACCCCGCTGCCGCGCGGCTACGTCGCCCGGCTGGCCGCCTCGGTCGCCGGTGCCCTCACCGCCGGGGCGGCAACGGACCCGGCGGCCAACCCGGCTACCGGTCCGTCAGTTCCCCCTGCCACCGGCTGATGTCGGCGGCCACCTCCCGGACCTCGCCGTGGCCGACCAGCTGCACCCGCCACGGCAGGGCCGGCCCGGCGACCCGGTCCGCGGTGACCGCCGTGCCGTGCCGGGCGACCACGAACCGGGCGGCCTCGGACCCGTCCAACGCCGGCACCGACACCTGCACCTGTTGCCCGTCGGCGAGCTGGTACACCGCCAGGGTCACCCCGTCGACGTACGGGTAGTCCGGTCGGTCCGCGTTCGCCCCGAGCGGCAGCACCGTGCCGGGGCGCACCAGCACCGGCACCTGGTCGAACCCGACCGTCCGGCGCACCCAGCCCGGGCCGGTGACCTCCTCACCGGTCTGCAGGTGGGTCCAGGTGCCGGCCGGCAGGTAGAAGTCCACCTGCCCGTCGGCCCGGAACGCCGGCGCCACCAGCAGACTGTCCCCGAGCAGATACTGCCGCTCCAGATGGGTCACCGCAGGGTCGTCCGGGAAGTCGGCGACCAGTGGGCGCATCACCGGGATCCCGTCCCGATGGGCCAGTACCGCCTGACCGAACAGGTACGGCATCAGCCGGGCCTTGAGCCGGGTGAAGACCCGCAGCACGTCGACCGCCTCTTCGTCGAACGTCCACGGCACCCGGTAGGTCTGGCTGCCGTGCAACCGACTGTGCGAGGAGAGCAGCCCGAACGGGATCCAGCGCTTGAACACCTCCGGCGCCGGCCGGCCCTCGAAACCGCCGATGTCGTGACTCCAGAAGCCGAATCCGGACATCGCCAGCGACAGCCCGCCACGCAGGCTCTCCGCCATCGACTCGAAGGTGGATTCGCAGTCACCGCCCCAGTGCACCGGGAACTGCTGCCCGCCGGCGGTCGCCGACCGGGCGAACAGCACCGCCTCGCCCTCGCCGCGGTGCTCCCGGAGCAGGTCGAACACCGTCCGGTTGTACAGGTGCGTGTAGTAGTTGTGCATCCGTTCCGGGTCGCCGCCGTCGTGCCAGACCACGTCGGTCGGGATCCGCTCACCGAAGTCGGTCTTGAACGCGTCGACGCCCATGTCCAGCAACGCCCGCAACTTGTCGGCGTACCAGCGTCGGGCGTCCGGGTTGGTGAAGTCGACCAGACCCATCCCGGCCTGCCAGAGGTCGCACTGCCAGACGTCGCCGTCTGCGGTCCGGACCAGGTAGCCCCGCGCCGCCCCCTCGGCGAACAGCGCCGACCGCTGCGCGATGTACGGGTTGATCCACACGCAGATCTTCAGGTCCCGCTTGCGGAGCCGTTCGAGCATCAGCTCAGGCTCGGGAAAGACCCGCGGATCCCATTCGAAGTTCGACCAGTGGAACTCGCGCATCCAGAAACAGTCGAAGTGGAACACCGACAGCGGCAACTCCAGCTCCGCCATGGTGTCGATGAACGAGCTGACCGTCTGCTCGTCGTAGGAAGTGGTGAACGAGGTGCTCAGCCACAGCCCGAACGACCAGGCCGGCGGCAGGGCCGGGCGGCCGGTCAGGGCGGTGTACTTGCGCAGGATCTCGCGCGGCGTCGGGCCGTAGATGACCAGGTACTCCAGGCTCTGCCCGGCGACGCTGAACGACACTCGGGAGACCACCTCGGAGCCGACTTCGAACGAGACCAGTCCGGGGTGGTTGACGAACACCCCGTACCCGCCGGTGGTGAGGTAGAACGGGACGTTCTTGTACGCCTGCTCGCTGCTGGTGCCGCCGTCCTCCTGCCAGATGTCGACCACCTGACCGTTGCGGACCAGCGGACCGAACCGTTCGCCGAGTCCGTACACCGTCTCGCCGACGCCGAGGCTGAGCTGTTCCCGCACGTACGACCCGTCGTCGGTGTCCAACGCGGCCATGCTCTTGTAGCCGCTGCCGGTGAGCACCCGGCCGGCGGCCACGAACTCGAGCCGCCAGCTGTCGCCCCGGGCGAACCGGGCGGTCAACTCACCCGAGGTGATGCTGGCGTACTCGGCCTCATCGGTCACCTGGACGTCGGTGTCCGGCTCGATGGCCAGGGCGAAGTCCGGATGCCGGCGCCGCCGGCCGAGGAAGTGTCCCACCTGGACGGAAATCACGTCGGGAGCGGGGGAGGTGCAGCGTACGGTGAGCAGCGGCTGGTTGAGGGTGTCGCCGCGACCGGTGATCCGTCTGGTCGGGGCGTACACCGTCAGTGCCGACGGCTCGACCTCGACGTCGTGCACCTGAGCCGGATAGAGCGGCCGTACGCCGTCGCGCATCCGCCAGTAGCCGTTGCTGAATTTCATCGCACTCTCTCTCGGGTCAGGTCCTACTTGACCGCGCCGGCCATCACACCCCGGGTCAGGGTGCGCTGGAAGATCAGGAAGAACAGCACCGCCGGCACGATGCCGAGCAGCGCTGACGCGCTGGTGGTGGTGGCGTCCATCATCCGGTCTCCCTGCAGGACGCCGAGCGCGACCGGAACCGTCTGCTTGTCGTTGGAGATCAGGAAGATCAGCGGCAGGAAGAACTCGTTCCAGGTCCAGATGAAAAAGAAGGTGAACAGCACCGACAGGGTCGGCCAGCTGGTCGGCACCACCACCTTCCACAGCACCCGCCACTTGCCCGCCCCGTCCATCGCGGCGGCCTCCAGCAACTGTCGCGGGAAGTCCCGGAACACCGAGGAGAGCAGATAGGTGCCGAACGCCGCCTGGATCGCGGTGAAGATGATGATGACGGCGATCCGGCTGTTGTACAGACCAACCTGTTTGGACAAATAGTAGAGCGGGTAGACCAGCGCCTCCTGCGGCAGCAGGTTGGCCAGCAGGAAGAACATCAGGAACGCGATCCGACCCCGCAGGCGACCGATCCCGATAGCGTACGCGTTGAGCACCGAGATCAGCACCGCTAGTACGGCGACCGTGGCGCTGATCAGGAAGCTGTTCCACAGCTTCTCGCCGAAGTCGACCCGGAACCAGAAGTCGACGATGCCGCGCAGGTAGAGCTCACCGGGTAGCGAGAGTGGACCATCCGCGGCGTACTCGGCCGGCGCCTTGACCGCGTTGAGGGCCACAACCAGGAACGGCGCCAGCACCAGCAGGGTGAGCACGGTCAATGCGGTCAGGACGGTCGACGCGGTCAGCCGGCCGGGCCGGCCGCGCCGGGCAGGTGGGGTGGCGGCGACCATCTCAGCTCCCTTCCAGGCGCTCATCGCGGGTCTGGATCCGCAGGAACACATAGGTCAGTATCATGATGATGACGGTCAGTACGGTGGCGATCGCCGCGCCGTATCCGGCGTTGGCCTTCTCAAAGAAGTTCTGGTAGGCGAAGTACGACGGCACCAGGGTGGCGTTGCCTGGACCACCCCGGGTCAGCACGAAGATCTGCCCGAAGATCTTCAGCGCGGCGATGGTGGTGGTGACCAGTACGACGTAGATCTCCGGCTTGATCTGATGCACCGCGATCCGGGTGAAGCGCTGGAACCAGCCGGCACCGTCGAGATCGGCCGCCTCGTAGAGTTCCGGATCGACCCGCTGCAGGCCGGCCATGAACATCACGACCGGGTAGCCGAGCTGGAACCAGACCATCACCGCCATGACGCTGAACAGGGCGTAGGCCGGGTCGCCGAGCCAGTTCTGGGCGAGGGCGCCAAGGCCGACGCGGTCCAGGATCGAGTTCAGCGCGCCGTAGCTGGGGTGCAGGATCCAGCCCCAGACAATGCCGGTCACCGCGACCGGCAGCACCTGCGGCAGGTAGAGGCCGGACCGGAAGACGCTGGCCGTACGTGGGCCGATGCGTTTGGCCACGTAGTCGAACAGGACCGCGGCGAGGAACAGGCCGAGCAGCGTCGGCAGCACCGCCATCGCGAGGATGATGAACCCGATGTTGCGGAACGAGACCCAGAAGTTGGTGTCGCGCAGCAGCCGATCGTAGTTGTCGAACCCGATCCACTCCGGCGTCCCGACACCGGACCAGCGGGTGAAGCTGATCCCGATGTTCATCAGCAGTGGCACGACGATCACGGCGAGGAACAGCACGATCCCGGGGAGCAGGAAGGCTACGTATCCGTAGTCCGCTTTCCGGTGACGGGAACGGGGGTGGGGGCGGGTGAGCGGCTTAGCCATGGAACCTCCCGGAGCGGACCGGGGGGGGGGGGGGGGGGGGGGGGGGGGGGGGGGGGGGGGGGGGGGGGGGGGGGGGGGGGGGGGGGGGGGGGGGGGGGGGGGGGGGG
>NZ_JBSWXD010000209.1:0-9204 GCF_056160425.1 Micromonospora sp. ABR4_055 | reverse complement strand
GCCGACAAATCCCGTTAAGGACCCGAAGTCAGTCAGTAGGCGGGTCAGACCTCGACGGGAGGTGCTCATGAACATCATCTCTGTCAGTAGGAGAAGTAGCCGAGGCAGTCGACGACGAGTTGGTTGGTGTGTCCGGTGGCTTGGTTGTTGTAGAGGCCGATGGTGCCTTGTGCGGCGGTGGGCAGTGTGAGGCCGGCGATGGTCTGGCCGGTGGTGAAGTTGACGTTGGAGGTGGTTGGGCGGGTGGTGCTGTCGTCGTAGGCCGTGATGTGGCCACCGGTGGTTGGTTGGGTGACTGTGACGTTGAGGATGAGGGTGGGGGCGTTGGCGATGACGGTGTTGCCCTGGGAGACCTTTTTGGTGGTTTGTGCGGGGATCGGGCCGCCGTCCTGTCTGGTGTCGATCATGCGGGTGGCGTTGATGGCGTGGTATTTCTGGCCGCTGGTGCCGGGGGCGAAATATCCCACGACGTCGGCGATGATGTGCGCGTCTCCGCCGAGGTGTTTGTAGATGGCGATCTTTCCGTTTGCGCCGATGGGGATGATGGCCATCGCGGCGGCTGGTGCGTCGATGGGGAACTGTAGTCCGGAGACGGCGGGGCGCGCGGTTCCGTCGGCGTGGGTGATGAGGAATCCTGCGGCGGTGGCGTTGACGACGGTGAGGTTGATGGCGGCGGCTGTGGCGCCGGTGGGTATGCCGGTTGCGCCGGTGACCTGGAGGGTGGTGGTGCTGCCGCTGCCGACGGGTCCGGTGGTGCCGCCGGTGCCGTCGCGGGTGTCCATGAGCCGGGTCGGGGGTGTCGGGGTGAAGGTGGTGTTGCCGGTGGCGGCGGGGTCGGTGGTGAAGTATCCGGTGATGTCGGCGAGGAGATGCAGGCTCGCGCTGGAGTTGTACAGGTTGATGTATCCGTTGCCGCCGACGGGGGTGATCAGGTAGTTGGCGATGGTGCCGTCGGTGACGTAGTTGACGGCTGAGCTGACGGGGCGGGGTGTGTTGTCGGGCCAGACGATGATGTGGCCGCCGCCGCTTGGCGATACGACGGTGACGTTGACGGCGACGGCAGCGACGTTGCTGGCGGGGATGCCGTTGGCGCCGGCGATCTTCAGGCGGACGGTGCTGCCGCCGCTGACGGGTCCGGTGGTGCCGCCGGTGCCGTTGCGAGTGTCGAGGGCCCGGATTTGGGTGATCGGTTGGTAGTAGCTTGCGGGGGTGGCGGCTTGAGCGGGGTCGATGACCTGGTTCCAGACCTGGACGTCGGCGAGTTGGCCGTTGAGGTAGCCGTCGAGGCCGCTGGCGGAGGCCCGGTGGGCGCCGAAGCGGAACGCGCCGGTGGCGTTCCAGGTGACGGTGTGTGTGGTGTATGCGACGTTGACTCCGTTGACGTAAAGCTCCATCAGGCCGGTGGAGTGTTTGTAGGTCGCGGTCAGGTGGGTCCAGACACCGAGGCGGACGGTGCTGGTGGCGGCGCTGGCGGTGTTCCAGGTCGGGCTGGCCGCGTCGGTGGTCGACATGGCGAATCGCCAACTGTTGTCGGCGGTGTGGGCCCACAGTTTGAATCCGGCGGTGTTGGTGCCGTCCTGGGACAGTACGGTGCCGCCGCTGGCGGTGGGTTTGACCCAGGCGGAGACGGTGAAGTCGGCGTTGGTGGCCAGGGCGGGCCCGCTGGTGGTGAGGGTGCTGTTCGTGCCGTCGAGGGTGATGTCCGGGTCGTACAGGTCGCCGGTGTTCCAGCCGGCGTTGCCGGTGCCGGTGGCGGTGAGGGCGCCGACCGTGTCGGTGGCGGTGTTGTTCCCGGTGACGGGCCCGTCGGTGGCGTCGTTGAGTGGCCACGAGTGGGTGGCGGTGAGCAGGTTCTGGGCTGTCTGTGCGGTGATGTTGCCGGTGCTTCCGTTGAGGTCGCTGGTCAGGTGGGCGATGGTCTGGCCGTTGGCGCCGACCGTCCAGACATCGGGGGTGCCGTTGCCGTCGAGGTCGGCGGCGTGCAGCGTCAGTCCGGCGCCGGTGTTCCAGCCGGATGTCCTGATCGTGTGGGCGGTGTAGCTGAAGGTCTGGTAGTTGACGTCGAAGGCTAGGTCGGTCCACAGGTGCAGGGCGCCGGTTGACGGTTGCCACAGGAACATGCCGGTGCCGGTGGTGGTCTGGGCGGTGGCGATGGTCCAGGTGTTCCAGTCGTATCCGCCGTCGGGGGTGGGTGTGGGGAGCATGGCGGGGAACTGGTAGTTGAGGGTGCCGCCCTGGTTGGCGTAGTAGGTGAGGTAGTAGCCGACGCTGCCGTCGCCGCCGATGCCGATCAGGTCGGGGTAGGCGCCGCCGAGTCCGGAGCTGCCGCCGGCGTTTGCGAGTTGTCGGGGGTTGAGGCCATAGAGGTCGGACAGTGCGCCGGCCCACATGGCGATGCGGTTGCCGGTCAGTTGGGACTGGACGGTGGAGCCGTCGCCGTTGCCGCGCAGGATCACGCCGCCGCCGGCGTTGTCGCCGGTGGCGGGGTATCCGGTGGGGTAGTAGATCAACATGTCCTGCAGGCCGGTGCCGGTGAAGTGGCCGGTGATGACCTGGGCGCCGTCGAAGTCGGCGGGGTTGTTGGTGCCGAGGATGCCGTTGCCATTGGCGCCGATGTTGGTGGTGGCGGCGACGATCTGTCCGGTGTTCTTGCCGGCGCCGAGCCACAGACCGGAGGGCAGGTTGTTGGTGGCGCCGACGGTGAGCAGGTCGGCGACGCCGTCGCCGGTGAGGTCGGCGTCGGGGGCGGTGGCGGCGGGGGCGGAGTTGAAGGTGACGGCGGCTGTGTCGCCGACGTTGCCACCGGCGGAGAGACTGGTGACGGTGAGGGTGTTGGTGAACCGGGTGGGGGTGACGGTGATGGTGGCGTTGCCGGAGTCGGCGGTGACGGTGCCGGGCGGGCCGCCGTTGAGCTGGTAGAGGTAGCCGGTGGGGGTGCTGCTGCCGGCGGGTGGTGTCACGTCGACGGTGACGGACTGGCCGATGGTGGTGGTCCCGTCGGCGGGTTGGGTGACTGTGGGCGGACCGGTACGGGTGGGGTCGAACCTGAGGTTGCAGGTGGTCGACCAGTCGCTGGGCTCGTTGAAGTCGGTGACCCGTACCCGCCAGGAGAATTGGGTGATCACGCCACTGGCTGCGGTGCGTAGGGTGGCGACCGGCACGGTGAGTACGGCGGTGCTGCCGGAGTTGTAGGTCAGTTGGTTGGGGTTGGAGGAGGCGATGATGGTGCCGGGGGCGGAGGTCTTCCACAGGTTGAAGGTGACGCCGAGGGTGCCGCCGTTGCGGTCGGAGACCGGCGCGTAGAGGGTGACCTGGCCGTCGCCGACGACGGTAGGTGTGGCCGCGGTGCATGCGGTGGCCGGCGAGGTGCTCATGCCGGTGGGCTTGTTCGGTGTGTGGTTGTAGGTCACCGTCAGCCGTGGGCTGGTCTCAAGGAACTTCTTCCACCCGTTGGTGTCGGTTTCGTTCGCGGCGACGAGAACGAACGTCTGTGTCTTCTTGTTGCCGGTGACCGCGGCGGAGACCTCGGCTCGTACGTCGAAGGACACACCGGCTGCGGGACATCCGGAGTTGTAGCCGTGTGCGACTTCCTTGTAGTCGGCGACGGCGCCGAGGGACACCCCATTCCAGTGGTTCCAGGTGGCGTTGGAGGGAGTCAGCGTGGCGGACGGGGCGTACAGGTTGACCCGGCTCGGGGTGCAGGAGTAGGACCATGTCTCGGTGATGCTCAGCGTCGCGGCGTTGATCGTCGCTCCGGCCAGGGTCGATGTGGCGATGGGCAGGTTGATGAGTGTGCGGGAACGGATGCTGCCTGCCCAGCCGACCTGCATACGTCCCTGCGGGTCGGGGGTGTCGTTCCAGTAGTTGGTCGAGGCGTAGTTTTGGGCGACGGTGGCCCAGCCGTTGTTGGACGCGCCGACCGATGACCAGGTGAACGTGGGGTCGATGTAGACCGGGTAGGTGGTGCTGGCTCCGTTGAGCATGCCGGTGTCGGGGGTCAGTTCGATTTCGGTGGCGGTGACCTGCACGGCGATCGGAGCTACCTTGGCGCCAGCGCCCGGTCCACCTACGGTGGAGTCGTCGCTGGTGCTGCCGGCGGCCCGCTGGGTGGCCGGGGTGGTGGAGTCCCACATCAGCGGTGCCGGTGCGGTGACCACGATGCGGCCGGTGCGGTCGGTGCCGGAGATGTTGCCCGTCGGGTCGGCCGCCATCGTCACCCCTGTGGTTTGTGTGGCGAGGGCGAGGCGGCGCACGGCGGGGTTGGCGGCGGCGTCGGCGGTGTGGACGACGAACACGTGTGACATTCCGCCGTGGACGTCGGCGGTCACCACGAGGTCGACGTCCGGCAGCACGCCGGCGTAGGTGGCGGATGCGCCGCTGAGCGTGGGCGTGGGCAGCGACATCGGCAGTGTGAAGGCTATCGACATGCCGGCGCTGGTCATGGTGGCCATCGGGCCGGCGCCGCCGCCGGACAGAGTCAATCGGTTGGTGGCCGTCGTAGGGGAAACGGTGCCGTCCGGGCCGGTTTCCAGGGTGGCGTCGAGCTCGCGCCAGGAGCCGTCTACCCGCTTGCGGGTAGGAAGCGCCGACCGGGACAGCGTGAGCGTCCCGTCTGGGTTCGCGGTGATCTCGTCCGTCGCGGTGGTGGCCGCTTCCACCGGGACCGGGGTGTTGGTCTGGGTGGCCCGGGCCAGTGCTTGTTCGATGGAGAGCGTCCCTGCCGGAGGTGTGACCAGCGGCGGCTCCTCCGGCCCTGCGACCGAAGGCTCCGCGGGGAGGCTGACAGCGGCCAGTGTGACCAGACCTGCCAGTGTGCCGGCCGTGCCGCGACGTGATCGTCCGGAGCTGAACGAGATCATCTGAGGTGCCCCCCGTGTGGCAGCGAGGCAGACGCGGTCTTGCGTCTGCGGACCCGACCGGCACAGCTAACCAGCCTCCACGCCGATACGTGAAGGGCCGCCGTAGGGGTTTCACCCGCCTATGTGGCACAACGTCGTTCCTTGCGTTCGCCGGGGTAGCCGCAAGACGGTTGTGGTGGCGTGATCTGTGTGTTGATCGTCGCCGGTGGGCATGCGACAGTGAATCGGCGGGGGTGCCGGCAGGCTGAGCGATGATCCCGTGTGTTCTGTCCATCCTGTACGGAGATGGCGGTTCGATGACGATGTTGAGCGGGATGCATCGGGTGGGAAAGTGGGCGGCGTGCCGGGCGGTGGTGGCCGCCGGACTGGCGCTGCCGCTGGTGGTGCCGGCGTCGCCGGCGGCCGGGAGTGCGATCGTGGCCGGACGAGCTGTGACGCAGGCGCCCCCGGAGGCGTCGCCGGGGCCGGCGGTGACGCGGGTGAAGGCCCTGCCGTCGAGGTTCACCAGTCAGCCCGACGACGCGGCGGACAGGTTCGTTCCCGAGAAGACGGCGTGGCCGCCCTCGGCGCGGGCGTCGATCGGGCTGGCTGCGCCAAAGCGGCGGGCGGCAGAGGGAGCCGCGACGCGCGCGGCGGGCACCCCGGTGTGGGCGCAGGCAACAGCCCGCGGGAGCGGCCGTACCGCTCCCTCGGCGGTGGACGTTCGGGTGCTGGACCAGGAAGCCGCGCGTGCCGCTGGTGTCAAGGGTGTGCTGTTCACGATCACGCCGACCGGCGGTGGGAGCGAGGTCCGGGTCGGCCTGGACTACGGTGGCTTCGCGCAGGCCTACGGCGGGAATTACGGATCCCGGCTGCGGCTCGTGCGTCTTCCGGCGTGCGCGCTGACCACGCCGAAGGCGCCAGGTTGCCGCCGTGCCACACCGCTCGTGTCCCGGAACGACGTTGAGGCGCTGGCCGTGTCCGCACCCGTGAGTTTCGACGCGGCCGCCTCCGGGCCGGCGGCGGACGCCGGGCCGCGCCAGGTGGTGCTGGCGGCGGTGGCGGACACCGGTGATGAGGGCAGCGACGGGGGAACCTACGCGGCCACCGACCTCAAGCCGTCGGGGTCGTGGTCCGGTGGCGGCAGTACCGGCTCGTTCACCTACTCCTACCCGATCACCCTGCCGCCGGCGGCGTCGGGCCTGGCACCGCAGGTCGGGCTGTCCTACGACTCCGGGTCGGTCGACGGGCAGACCGTGGCGACGCAGGCGCAGTCCTCGTGGGTCGGAGACGGCTGGTCGACGCCGCGTTCCTTCATCGAGCAGACGTTCACCTCGTGCGCCGACGAGCCGGGCGGTAGCCCGTCGCCCAAGGAGACCGCGGACCGGTGCTACGAGGGCCCGATCCTGACCATGTCCCTGAACGGTGCCACCACGGCGCTGGTGTGGGACAACACGAAGCAGGTGTGGCGACCACAGGTCGAGGACGGCTCGGTCATCACCCACGAGGTCAACTCCGGGAACGGTTCCGGCACCTACAACACCGACTACTGGCGGGTCACGACCCGGGAGGGGTCGGTGTACGAGTTCGGCCGCAACCGGCTGCCCGGCTGGTCCTCGGGCCAGCCCGTCACCAACTCGGTGGACCGTGTGCCGGTCTACTCTCCGCATTCCGATGACCCCTGCTACGACTCGGCGGGGTTCGCCGCGTCGGTGTGCGACATGGCGTACCGGTGGAACCTGGACTACGTCGTCGACGTACGCGGCAACGCGATGGCCTACTACTACAAGCAGGACATCAACCACTACGGCCGGAACGAGGGCGCGGTCAACGACGACTACGTGCGCGACAGCTATCTGGACCGTATCGACTTCGGTTTCCGCGCAGGAGGCGCGTACGGCGCCGTGCCCAACCGGGTGCGGTTCGCGACCGGCCCGCGCTGTGTGTCCGGCACGTGCACCCCGTTGAACAACTCGACCAAGGCCAACTGGCCAGACGTGCCCTACGACCTGATCTGCGCCTCCGGCGCCACCTGCGACGCCTGGGGCCCGTCGTTCTTTTCGACCGTGCGGCTCACCTCGATCACCACCGAACAGTGGAACGTGGCCACCTCCACCTACGCCACCGTCGACTCCTACGCCCTGTCCCAGTCCATCCCGGCGACCGGAGACGGCAACGCGCCCACCCTGTGGCTGGCCTCGATCACCCGGACCGGCCATGACACCACCGCCGGCGGCTCCACCGCTCCGATCATCCTGCCGTCGGTGTCGTTCACCAGCATCAAACTGCCGAACCGGGTCGATCCGAACGGACTGACCCCGTTCTACCGGCACCGCGTCGAGACCATCACCACCGAGTCCGGATCGGTGATCACCGCCAGCTACGAGCTGCCCCTGCCGTGCACCGCGCCGGTCACCCTGAACCCGGCGACCAACACAAGATCCTGCTATCCCGTGTACTGGACCCCGGACGGGTACACCGCACCGTTCCGGGACTGGTTCCACAAGTACGCCGTCACCCGGGTCACCGCCACCGACCCCACCGGCGGCGCCGCCGCGACATCCACCAGCTACGCCTACATCGGCGGCGCGGCATGGCGCTACGACGAAAACGAAGTCGTCAAGAAGAAGTACCGCACCTACGGGCAGTTCCGCGGCTACGGCACGGTCAGGACCCTCACCGGTGACGGCGTCAACGACCCCCAGACACTGTCGGTGGCCACCTACTACCGGGGCATGTCGAAGAACAACAGCACCACCATGGTCAACCTGACCGACTCAGCCGGCGGCGTTCACGAAGACATCGACCAACTCGCCGGAAGGCCCCTCGAAACCACCGCCCATCTGGGCAACGGCGGCCCGGTCGACCATTCCACCATCTACTCCTACTGGGTGTCGGCGGCCACCGCCACCCGTAGCCGGACCGCGCTGCCCGCCCTGACCGCTCACTGGGTCGCGACGGCCTTGACCCACAACCGGCAGACCGTCACCACCGGCGGCACCACCAGTTGGCGGTACACGGCCACCGACAACACCTACGACGCGTCGGTGACCTCCCCGACGGTCGGGCTCCTCAAACACAGCTACACCCACACGGTGCCGGCCAACGCCGCCTACGACAGGTGCACCAGCTACACCTACGCGCCGGTCAATGAGAACAAGAACCTGGTCGGCCTGCCCAGCCAGGTCGAGACCCTCTCGGTGGCCTGCGGCGGCTACAGCGCCGGAACACCGGCCTCCGTACCGGGCGGCTTCAACACCTTGACCGCGCCGACGTCGGTGGACCGGCCCGCGCGGGTCGTGTCCGCCACCCGCACCTTCTACGACGACACGACCTGGTCGACCACGTTTCCGCAGACCACCCCGCCCAGCACGGCCAACGTCACCATGACGCGCAAGGCGGTCGACTACACCGGTAGCGCCTACACGTGGCAGACGATCGCGCGCGCCACCTACGACAGCTACGGACGTCCCGTCGACACCTACGACGGCAACGGCAACCAGAGCACGACCGCCTACACCGACAACAGTGTCGGACTGACCACCGGCACGACGAGCACCAACGCACTCGGGCACAGCACTTCCGCCACCGTGAACACCGCTCGCGGGCTCGCCCTGACCGGCACCGACGCCAACGACGTCGTCACCACCCAGCAGTACGACGCCCTCGGTCGAACCACCTCGGTGTGGCTGCATTCCCGCCCCACGACCTCGGCCGCGAACCACAAGTTCAGCTACCTGCTGCAGAAGACCGGCATCACCGCGACCACGTCCCAGCAGCTCAACGACTCCAGCGGATACGTCACCACCACGACCATCTACGACGCACAGCTACGGGTCCGGCAAACACAGGCGATGACCCCGCAAGCCGGGCGGATGATCACCGACACGTTCTACGACACCAACGGGTTGGTGAAATCGTCGAACAACGGCTGGTGGGACCCGAACAACCTCCCCAACACCACGCTGGTCGCCCCCGCTCAGGTCAACCCGCCCCCGCCGATACCGAACCAGAGCTTCTACACCTACGACGGCCTGGGTCGTCTGGTCATCGGCGTCGCGGCCAGGAACGGCCTGGAAGTCTCCCGGACCACCATGGTGCACAACGGCGACCGCACCACCGTTTTCCCACCAGACGGCGGCACCGTCCAGACCACCGTGACCGACCCCCTCGGACGCACCAGCCAGCTCCTGGAATACAGCACCCCACCCACCCTCAACACCCCCGCCAACACCTTCAGCGGCGTGTTCACCGTCACCGGCGGCACCCCGGTCACCTCCACCTACGGCTACGACGGCCACGGCAACCAACACCGCGTCACCGACGCCGACGGCAACATGTGGACGTCGACCTACAACCTGCTCGG
>NZ_JBSWXD010000208.1:0-9321 GCF_056160425.1 Micromonospora sp. ABR4_055 | reverse complement strand
CCGTGTCCCCGTCCGGCTGGACACACCAGTCGTCGTACACCCGCAACGTGCCCGGGCCGGTGCCCGCGCCGCCGGCTACGCCATGCGCCGTGCTCGAACGGCTGCGACTACTGCTGCGCCCGGATCCCTATCAACGGCTCGACTTGCAGATCGGCAACGGACGTCGACGATGCGGCGGTCAGCCGAGGCCCTTGACGCCCGGATAGGCCGCATCTGAAAGAACCTGTACGGCGGTGCCTGCGGCGGAGGTGGAGGGATGGTAGACCCGCAGTTGTCCGTCCGACGTCCACCGGGCCCACATGTCGGGTATGCCGTCGCCGTTGACGTCGGGGACGCCGATCACCAGGTCGACGCTCGCGGCCGACCAGCCGGTGCCGAAGGAGACGTCACCGTCGCGGGAGTTTATGGCCAACTTCAACGAGTGCAGGTCGACGCTACCAGCGACGGTGCCAGGTAGGCCGTGCCGCACAGACATTCTGCCGTTGTCCAAGTCGCGCCACAGTAGGTCCGGGGTGCCGTCCTGGTCGATGTCGGCCACGTTGACGATTTCCCGCCGGGCCCAGGCGGTGCCCTCCATCAGGGTCGCCTGCTGGAAGCTGGCTCCGGTGTAGCCGCTCAACGTCCAGAATGCGGGGCCGGCCCGCAGGACCAGGTCGGGGTGACCGTCCCCGGTGATGTCCCCGACGGCCTTGAGCTGGGTCCAGATGGCCGGGTCCGGTGCGTCGGCCGGCAACCGCACCCGGATCCGGTCGTCGACGTCGAAGCTGCCGTACCCGTCGCCGGGGTAGATCCAGAAGCCGCCGTCGGGGGTGCGGACGAACAGATCGGTCACGCCGTCGCCGGGGAAGGCGTCGCCGTACTTGGTGAGCAGCGCGACCTGGGAGGTCGCCGGGTCGTACCAGTGACCAGCCGGGTCGAGCTGGCCATCGACGCTGTACGACGCCGCCAGGGATCCGTACAGGGCTCCGTCGGTGTCGCTGGGATAGGTCCGCAGATTGCCGTCGGCGTCGATGATCGTCAGATCGGGTCGTCCGTCACCGCCGGTGTCACCCGGCCCGTCGGCGGTGTCGCGAGGCGGTACGTAGAAGGTGTGGTCGGTACGGGCGCTCCGGTTGCCGGCCGCGTCGTACGCGTACACCTGCAGGGTGGTCGGGCCGGAGTGTCGGGGTCGCAGGTCGGGCACGGTCGCCGTGCCGGAGTTGGCGGTCACGTATGTCAGCTCACGCCCGCCGAGCGCGTAGCTGAACTGGGCGGCGTCGGCGGCGGTGAAGGTGACCGGACCGGTCTGGCCGAACTTCACCGTTGCCCAGGTCGCTCCGTCCGGGGTGGCGGCCAGGAACACGTCGCTGGTGACGGCCGGAGCCGGTGGCGCGCTGGCGTCGATCGTGATCCGACAGGGTTGATCACCTGGCGGGAAGTACCACGATGTCGCACCGTCGGTGTCCTCAGACCGGACGTCCCAGGAGTAGGTGACGCCGTCCACCAGGCTGGTGGCGGGGATCGTCACGCTGCCCCGGCCGCTGCTCAGGCTGGTGACGAGGGTCCCGGCGGGCACCGTGCCGCCGGTGGGCCAGAAGCGGAAGCGCAGCCCGCGCAGGTTTCCGTCCGGGTCTGAACCAGTGGCGGCCAGCACCAGGTTGGTCCGGGCGACGAGGGTGCCGCCGCCGGGCCCGGGGGCGCAGTTTCCGCCGGGTGTGATGGTGCCGGCGGTCGGCTCGTTGGGGCTGCGGTTGTAGACCACGGTCAGCTCGGTCGCACTGACCTGGAACTTGCGCCAGGTGTGGGTGTCGTCCTCATCGGTGGCCCGCATGACGAAGGTGATCTGGGACCAGCCGTTGGTCGCGCCGGCCTGGGCCCCCTGCTGCACGTCGAAGCTGACGTACGCGTCGGCGCACTGGTTGCTGTAGCCATGCGCGAACGACCGACGCTGCTGCTCGGAGATCCAGTCCGGCTGCTTCTTCCAGGTGGTGCCGGAGGAGATCGCACCGGTGAGCCACAGCCGCATCTCCCGGGCCTGGCAGCTCCACGAATGGTTGTTCAGCAGCCGCAGACTCGCCGAACTGACCGTGGCGCCCTCGATGCTGCTGTTGAATCCCATCCGCCAGAAGGTGCGGGCGCGCAGCGGCGTCTCCTCCTCGTAGCCGACCCGAGCGACGGTGCTGCCGTTGTTGAAGTTGGTGCCGTTCCAGGTGTTGGTATTCGGGTGCTGGCTGTAGATGGTCGCCCACGCTTGGGTGGTGCTGCGCATCGTCGGATCGAGGAAGATCGGGAACCGGGCATCGGGGTCGTCCAGCAGTCCGCTGGCCGCCGCGTCCAGCCGCAGCCGCGCCTCACCGGTGCCGTCACCGTCGAGTGTGCTGGGCAGTTGGCCGACCTTGGAGCCCGGCTCGGCACCGCTGAGGCCGGACAGGCTCAGCACGTCGGTCGTGGTGGCCACCGAGGTACGCGGGGGCGAGTCGGGGTCGTCCGTGTTGCGTCCGGAGGAGTCCCAGCCGAACGGGGTGGGGATGGAGCTGATCTCCTCGTCGTCGGCCGGGTCGAGGATCCGGACCCCGCCGGTGACCGGATCGTGCTGGAAGACAGCGGTCGCCGACCGCAGGCCGTAGTTGATTTGGCGGACCGAGTCCACCGTGGCCGCGTCGGGCGTCTTGACGATCAGAAGTTGGGCGACGCCGCCGTCGTCGCGTACCACCATCAGCAGGTCGACGCCGGGCAGCACGTCGGGGTAGAGCGCCCGGGGGCCGTCGAGCACCGGCTCGGGTAGCGGACCGGGCCAGGTGTACGTGATGGTGTGACCGTCGAGGTCCAGCTCGGCCAGCACCCGGTCAGTGGTGTCGGTGGTGTCGGCGGGTTGGTCGTCCGCTGCCGCGTACCGGTCGGCGGCCGGTCCGCCGCTGGAGAAGCGGACCGGCGCCGGGGCGTTGACCGGCCGTACGCCGAGACCGTCGGCGTCGTCGGTGACCCGGCTGCGGCCGGCTCCGTCGGCCCGGCCCTGGTCGGCCGCACCGGTGCGGGTGAGGGTGGTGTCGAGTTCCGCCCACTGCCCGGTGGTGTCGCGGGCCCGCTGTGCGATGGCGTGGCTGGTGGTACGCAGTTGCCCGTCCGGTCTGGCCCAGGTGAGTGAGGTGGCGGTCGTCGCGGTGTCGATCAGCACCTCCTTGCCGGTGCGGCGGGCCTGGGCCAGGGCCGCTGAGTCGTCGAGCGGGCCGGCCGATGGTGCCGGATCCGCGGCGACGAGCCGGTCGATGGTGGACCGCAGCCAGGGCAGCGTCGCGGCGACGAGCGCGACCACCAGCAGACCGACGGTCAGGGTGAGCCTGGTGCGCGTACGCGTGAATGGGCTGAGCAGGCGAGGCGCGGTCACTGCGGTCTACTCCCGTGGGACCCGGTGGGCAGGGACGATGTGGACACCACTGCGCCCGCTCGGCGGCCACGGGGCAGAAGTCCGCACACGATCGCACGGACACCACTGTCGACGCGCCCCTCTTTAACGTTACTAACCTGTTATATCCCACTGGTGCGCATCGCCACCCGCGCCGGAATACGAGTCTTTGTCAGCTTTTGCTAGTGGCAACTCATCCATGTATTGCGATTTCAAGATCTCTACGCCTTGTGTGCAGATTGCCACCACAGGTCGTGATTGACCAGTGACGCAGTTCACTCAGATCCCTGCCGTCAACCTGCCGCTCACTTGAGTGTCAGATCAACTTGACGCAGAGTGCTCACGACCGTGCCCCACACCCGGCGTGTGCTCTCGCGGTCCGTCCGCACCTTCTCTTCGCGCCTGGGAGTCGACGCGCATGCGTGGAACCGGTCCACAGTCCTGGCAGCTGGACCGCCGAGCCGCCGGTGACCGAGCCACCCGTACCAGAGCACGCCGGCTCGGCCGACGGCTTGCCAGCCGGGGCGGCACGCTCCTGCTGACGGCGGTCATGGTGGTGACGGTCCTGCCCGCGCAGGCGTGGGCGATACCCGGCCCGGGAATGAGCCGCGAAGCGATCGAGGTCGACCTGCCGGACATCCCGGACGCCGAACTGGTCGGCCAGGACGAGTCAGCCGAATCCGACCTGACCACCGCCGACGAGGTACCGGTGGTGCCGTACGAACCGCAGGCCGTGACCCCGTGGGAGTCCGGCGACGGCACCGTGGACCTCACCGGTCTGGCCGCTGGTGAGACGCTGCCCGTCGACGACCTGCCGGTCGCGCTCGGCGTACCGTCCGATGGCGACCCGGCCGATCTCGCCGGCAGCTGGGCTGTCGGCCTCGCCGCCCCCGAGGCGTCCCAGGCCGCCGGTGTCGCCGGCCTGATCATGAAGATCACCCCGCCGGCCACCGCCGACCCGGCCGCCGAGGTCGCGCTGACCGTCGACTACACCACCTTCGCCGACCTGTACGGGCCGCAGGCCGCCGACCGGTTCGGCTTCCTGCTGCTGCCCGAATGCGTCTACGACGCCCCGGACAGTGGCGACTGCGCCACCGCCGACGGCAGCACCGGCCGCAGCGCCGGACCACAGGCCGGCGGTGCCGGCATCACCGGGACCGGCGAGTTCACCCCGGCACCGAGCCAGGTCTCGGTGGCGTCGACCCGGCGCGTGGTCCGCGGCACCGTCCCGGTCAGCGCGCTGCTGGCGGGCGAGCCCGCAGCAGGCCGGGCCACCACGTCCGCCACGTCGTCGAGTGTGGTCGGCGTACTGGACACCGGCGCGTCAGCGGCCGGCGACTACACCGCCACCCCGCTGCTCTCCTCCGGCTCCTGGGCGGCCGGTTCCTCCTCCGGCGCGTTCACCTACGGCTACCAGGTGCAGGTGCCGGAGACCTCCGGCGGGCTGATGCCGCAGGTCAACCTGTCGTACTCGTCGCAGTCGGTGGACGGGCGGACCTCGGCCACCAACAACCAGGCCTCCTGGATCGGCGACGGCTGGGACTACGCCGCCGGGTCAATCACCCGCAGCTACGCCAACTGCCGGCAGGACTCGAAGAAGGCCGGCTCCAACAACGCCAGCCACCGCACCGGTGACCTGTGCTGGGGGTCGAACAACGCCACCCTGTCGCTGGGCGGGATGACCACCGAACTTGTCCTCGACGACGACGAGCAAACCTGGATCACCGCCAACGGCGACGGCTCCAAGGTGCAGCTACTCAAGGACTCCGGGCTGGCCAACGGCGACGCCGACGGCGAGTACTGGGTGGTCACCACCCGCGACGGCACCCGGCACTGGTTCGGTCGGCACCGGCTGCCCGGCTGGTCGTCCGGCGACCCGGTGACCAACTCGGTGCTCACCGCCCCCGTCTACGGCAACCACCCGGGTGAACCCTGCTACCAGGTCGGCAACTGGGCCGGGTCGGCCTGCACCCAGGCGTGGCGCTGGTCCCTCGACTACGTCGAGGACGTCCACGGCAACGCGATGAGCCTGTGGTGGGCGAAGGAGACCAACTACTACGCCCGCAACTTCAACTTCAAGGACCCGGTCCGCTACGACCGGGGCGGCTACCTGACCCGGATCGACTACGGCCAGCGCGCCGACAGCGTCTACTCGGCCGCGCCGCTGGCCCGGGTCTCCTTCACCGTCGCCGAACGCTGCTTCGCTGAAGGCTCGCTGACCTGCACCGAAGCCAACTTCACCAGCACCGACCCGAGCAACTACCGGATCTGGTACGACACCCCGGCCGACCTGCACTGCACCGCTGGGCAGAAGTGCTGGAACGCCTCCCCGGCGTTCTTCACCCGCAAACGCCTCGACCGGATCACCACCTCAGCGCAGCGGCAGCCCGGCTCCACCGCACTGCAGACCGTCGACGAATACCGGCTCAAGCAGTCCTTCCCGATCCTGCGGACCGGGCTCAACACGGCACTGTGGCTGGAGTCGGTCACCCGCACCGGCTACGGCCGTAGCGGGAACCCCGACGACAAGATCGCCCTCAACGCGGTGCGGTTCGAAGCCAACCCCGACGACATGCCCAACCGGGTACGCCGCGACGACCGGCCCAACTTCTCCCGGCTGCGCATCGGCCGGGTCATCAACGAGTACGGCGGCGAAACGATCGTCACGTACAAGCAGCCGACCGGGGCCTGCGACACCGGCACCGGCCTGCCCGGCAAGAACGACACCGCCGCGTTGAAGGCCAACACCCGGCTCTGCTACCCGTCCTACTGGCACCCCGACCCGGCAGTCGAGGACATCGACTGGTTCCACAAGTACGTCGTCGACACCGTCGAGGAACTGCCCGCCGTCGACGGCGCCTACCCCACCGTCACCCGGTACTCCTACGCCGACGCCGGCTGGAAACTCGCGGAGCAGGAGTTCACCAAGAAGTCCACCCGCACCTACTCGCGGTTCGCCGGCTTCGGCCAGGTCACCGTGATCACCGGCGACGACGACCCGGCCATCGGCAGCCGCCGGAGCAAGTCCGTCACCCGGTACTTCCGCGGCCTGGGCGACACCGTCGACGTCCACGACATCGACGGCGTGTTGATCGCCTCCGACGCCGAGCCGTTCGCCGGCCGGATCGCCGAGGAACTCACCTACACCAGCGCCGACGACGCCGACGCGGCGTGGCTGACCCGCAGCATTACCGTGCCGGCCGCCACCGAACTCGCCCGGCGGGACCGCGACGACGGGCTCAGCCCGCTACGCGCCTGGCGGGTCACCGAACCCCGGCAGATCACGTACACCCGATCCTCTGGGACCGGCGACGACACCCGCACCCAACGGGTCGTCGAAGCCCGCACCACCTACGAGACGATGTACGGGCTGCCCACGCATGTCGAGTCCCGAGGCGACACCGGCCGACCCGGCGACGAGTCCTGCACGTACGTCGACTACCTGCACCGGGCCGACCAGCACGTCATCGGGATGACCCGCCAGCTGCGGACCAGCCCGACGCTGTGCGCGGACGCCGACTTCGACGACCTGACCACACTCAGCTCGGCCAGCCGGGTCGGCTACGACGGCCAGCCGTACGGCACCGCCCTCGCCGCGTCGACCCGGGCCCTGGTCACCGGCTCCTGGTCGTTGAAGGCCGACGGGTCCGGTTTCCAGAGCGACGGCACCGTCGCCTTCGACGCGATCGGCCGGGTGGTGTCCCGCACCGATCCGGACGGTAGGACCTCGACGACCACCTTCGAACCGGCCACCGGGCAGGCCTACGAGGTCGTCGAACGCAACTCGCTCGGCCACGAACAGACCGTCGAGGTCGACCCGGGTCGCGGTGTCGCCGTACGCAGCACCGACCCGAACGGGCACGTCAGCCAGTCGACGTACGACCCGCTCGGTCGCCTCGTCGAAGTCTGGGCGCCCGGACGGACCCCGACCGCCGGCGCGGTCCCGGACTTCAGCGCCGAATACCACCTGCCGGCCGGCAAACCGCCGTACGTGGTCACTCGCAGCCGCGGCCACGAGAACCGGGTCGAAACCGCCGTCACCCTCTACGACGGGCTCGGCCGGGAACGGCAGAGCCAGCAGGAAGCCGTCGGCGGCGGCCGGCTGATCAGCGACACGCTCTACAACACCTCCGGTGAGGTGTGGCAGACCAACAACGCCTACTACGCCGAGGGTGCACCGAGCGGCGGGCTGTTCACCCCGCTCGCCGACACCGCCGTGCCGAACGCCACCCGCTACACCTACGACGGTCTCGGCCGGGTCGTCACCGAGATGCCGGTGCTGCGCGGCACGGAAGCACCGGAGCGGGCAACCCGCTACGAGTACGGCACCGACCACTCCACCGTGATCAACCCGGCTGGCTCGCCGTCGTACCGGACCTACTCGGACGCCATCGGCCGCACCGTCCGGGTCGACACGTTCACCGACGCCGCGCGCACCGAGTTCACCACCATGCGGTACGGCTACCACCCGCGCGGCCAGCTGGCGTCGGCCACCCACTCCGCCGACCCGGACCGCCCGTGGACCTGGAGCTACGACCAGCGCGGCCGGCTCGTCACCGCCAACGACCCGGACTCCGGCAGCACGACGCTGACGTACGACCACCGGGACCGGCCGCTGACCTCGACTAACGCGCGTGGCGTGACGGTGTGGAACGGTTACGACGAACTGTCCCGGCCGACGCAGCAGCGGCTCGACGGGCCGAGCGGGACGTTGCTGGCCGAGTACGGCTACGACACCGCGCCGGGTGGCATCGGGCTGCCGGCGGCCGCGACCCGCTACACCGACGGGTTGGCGTACACGCAGCAGGTCGGTGGTTACACCGACGACTACCAGCCGACGTCGACGACGTTGACGTTGCCGCAGTCGGTCGCCGACATGTGGGGTCTGGCGGAGTCCTACACGTACGGCTACGCGTACACCGACACCGGGCTGCCGGCGTCGGTCGATCTGCCGGCGGTCGGTCGGATGCCGGCCGAGCAGGTGCTGGTCCGGTACACGGCCGACGGGTTGCCGCTGTCGGTGTCCGGGCAGGACTGGTACGGCGCGGAGACGGTCTACTCGCCGTACGGGCAGGTGCTCCGGTCGACGTTGGGCGCGCAGCCACACCGGGTGTGGACGACGGCGTCGTACGACGACGCCAGTGGCGCGTTGACCGATCAGCGGGTGTTCCGGGAGCAGACCGGTGATCAGGCGATCGTCGGCGGGAACCTGGTGTCGCACCGGTCGTACGGCTACGACGCGGCCGGTAACGTCACCGCGATCCGGGAGCACGCGGCCGGCATTCAGGAACGGCAGTGTTTCGGCTACGACCCGCTGGGCCAGCTGACCGGGGCGTGGACGGCTGCCGACCAGACCTCGTGCGCGGTGGCGCCGGCTGCCGCGTCGGTGGCGGCGGGTCCGGACGGGGCCGGCTACTGGCAGGAGTACTCCTATGACCTGCTCGGTAACCGGTCGGAGCTGGTGGAGAAGGACCTCGGTGGTGACACCGGGAAGGACGCGACGACGACGTACGGCTACGGCGGCGCGGACGGGTCGCAGCCGCGGACGTTGACGTCGGTCCGTAAGGAGTATGTGACGCCGGCGGGTGCGCAGGTGACGGCCGAGGCCGAGCGGTTGTACGAGGCAACCGGTGAGACGCGGTCTGTGCAGTCGGTGCCTTCCGGTGACGTGCAGGAGCTGACCTGGACCTACGACGGTCAGGTGGAGCGGATCGCCGGTCAGGGCGGTGGTGGCGGGACCGCCTATGTGGGTGTGGTGGGTAAGTGTCTGGACCTGCAGGCGGGGTTCGCGGTTGCCGGTCAGCAGGTGCAGTTGTACGAGTGCAACGGCACGACGGCGCAGCGGTGGTCGTTCACGGTGGTGGACGGGCAGCCGGATGCCGATCTGGGCACGTTGCGGGTGTACGACGACTGGTGTGTCCAGCCGGACGGGGACACGA